>RFVF01000150.1 GCA_009922615.1 Pseudomonadota bacterium | reverse complement strand
CCGTTCTTCCTCGCCGTCGGTTTTTGGAAACCTCACGCGCCCTTCAACGCGCCCAAAAAATACTGGGACCTCTACAACCGCGCCAAGCTGCCCTCCCTCAATCCCGCGCGGCCCACCGGCGCGCCGGAAGTCGCCTTCCACGATGGCCGCGAACTGCGCGGCCTGCCGCCGAATCAGGTCACATTCACGCCCGAGCAAGCCGCCGAAATTCGCCACGGCTACTTCGCCAACATCAGCTACCTCGACGCCCAGCTTGGAAAAATCCTCGACGCGCTCGATCGCAGCGGCGTGGCGGACCGCACCGTCATCACGTTCATCGGCGATCACGGCTACCACGTCGGTGAGCACGGCCTGTGGGGCAAGACCTCGAACTTCGAGTATGACGCACGGGTGCCCTTTTTCATCGGCGCGCCGGGCGCACCCTACGCCAACGGCAGGACCACGCGTTGCACCGCCGAGCTGATCGACCTCTTCCCGACGCTCGTGGATTTGTGCCGCCTGCCCAAGGCACTCGGCCTCGAGGGCGTGAGCCTCGTGCCCACGCTCATCCAGCCCGAGCGGCTGACCAAGACCGTCGCCTTCACGCAGCACCCGCGCCCGGCCTACTACGACCGCGAGCCGGACAAGCAGCCCAAAGCCATGGGCGTGAGCGTCCGCACCGCGAAGGTCCGCTACACCGAGTGGCGCGACTGGAAATCCGGCGCAGTCATCGCGCGCGAGCTCTATGAGAACGCCGACGAACCGCACGAGCTGCGCGGCCTCCTCGACGATCCGCAATTTGCCAAAGCACAACGCGAGGCCGAGCTTTTGCTGCACAAGCAGTTTCCCCTGATGCCGCACTGACGCAAGCAACTCGAAGAACTCCACTCCGCTAGGGGTCATTCTCTTGTGCGTTTTAAGTCCTTAATCCCGTTGGCGCTCGCGATGGCGTTCTGCGAAAGCGGCTCCGCTCGCGCCGCCGAGCCAGTGCGCTACAATCGCGACATCCGACCCATCCTCTCCGACAAATGCTTCTTCTGCCACGGCTTCGACGAGGAGAAGCGCGAAGCTGGACTACGGCTCGATGTGCGCGAAGGCGCGCTAAAGAAGAACGCCATCGTTCCCGGCAAGCCGGAGAAGAGCGAGCTGCTCAAGCGCGTCCTCACGAAAGATCCCGGTGATCACATGCCGCCCGCGAAATCCAAGCTCGCGAGCCTCACGACCGGCGAGGTGGAGTTGCTCCGCCGGTGGATTGCCGAAGGCGCGAACTACGAGGCGCACTGGGCATTTGTGCCGCTACAGCCGGTCGTTGTGCCAAAGACACCAGCCGCGTTGCCGCTCGACGCCCTCGTCTCCGCCGGCCTCGCGCCACGCAAGCTCAAGCTCCAGCCCGAGGCCGATCGCAGCACGCTCCTTCGCCGCGTGAGCTTCGACCTCACCGGCCTGCCGCCCACGCCAGCCGAGGTCGATGCGTTTGTGAAGGATGCTTCGCCTGACGCCTACGAACGCCTTGTGGACCGGCTGCTCGCCTCGCCGCACTTCGGCGAACGCATGGCCGTGGACTGGCTCGACATCGCGCGCTACGCCGACAGCTACGGCTTCCAGGTCGACCGCGAACGCGAGGTCTGGCCGTGGCGCGACTGGGTCATCAAATCGTTCAACGAGAACCTCCCCTTCGACAAGTTTGTCACCGCGCAGCTCGCCGGGGATTTGCTGCAGCATCCGACCGACGACCAAATCCTCGCCACCGCTTTCAATCGTCTGCACCAGCAGGAGACCGAGGGCGGCAGCGTCGAGGAGGAGTATCGCGTCGAGTATGTCGTGGACCGCGTGCAGACCTTCGCCACGGCGTTCCTCGGGCTGACCTTCGAGTGTGCCCGTTGCCACGACCACAAATACGATCCCATCGCGCAGAAGGAGTTTTACGGGATCTTCTCCTTCTTCCAAAACGTGGACGAAGCCGGCCTCTACTCGTTCTTCACCCCCTCCGTGCCCACGCCCGCCGCCATGCAACTCGATGCGCCCGCAAAGGAAAAGCTGGCCGCGCTCGAAAAGTCCGTGCGCGACGCGGAGCAAAAACTTTCCGCCACGCGCAAGGCGGGCAAGGACGCCTTCGCCGCGTGGCTGAAGACGCGGCCGGATGAATTGAAAATCCCCGGCGAGCTGGCCCGCTACACGTTCGATGCGCTCACCGGCAACAAGTTCACCAACGCCCTCGGCGGCACCAACTCCGCCACACTCGTCGGCGAGAACAAGCTCGTGCCTGGCCACTCGGGCCAGGCCGTGCAGTTCACCGGCGACGACCCGGTCAATCTCCCACTCGGCAACTTCCAGCGACACGAGCCGTTCAGCGTGTCGCTCTGGCTCCGCACGCCGGATGTGAAGGACCGCGCCGTCGTCTTCCACCGCTCGCAGGCGTGGACCGACGCCGCGAGCCGCGGCTACGAATTGCTCATCGAGGACGGGCGGCTCAAGTGGTCCCTCATCCACTTCTGGCCCGGCAACGCCATTTCCATCCGCGCCACGACCCTCGTGCCGACGAACGCGTGGACGCATGTCGTCGTGACCTCGGACGGCAGCAGCCGAGCGGATGGGTTGCGGCTCTTCGTGAACGGCCAACCAGCGAGCACCGAAGTCATCAAGGACAACCTCACGAAGAACATCACCGGCGGCGGCCACGACAACATCTCGCTCGCCGAGCGGATGCGCGACCGGGGTTTCAAGGGCGGCGCGATTGACGACTTCCGCGTGTTCGGTCGCGCGCTCACGTCGCTCGAAGCCGCCGCCACGCATGACGAGGCGGCGGCGAAAATCTTGTTGGCGAAAGCCGAAGTGCAGTTGTCAGCGAACGAGCGCACCGTGTTGGAGGACTACTTCCTTTCGACTGTTGACGCCGAGTTCCCCAAGCAGCTCGCCGCGCTCAAGGGCGCCCGCGCCGAGTTGGTGAAGTTCGCCGACGGCGTGAAGGAAATCATGGTCATGCGCGAGCTGCCGCAGCCGAAGAAGTCCTACGTGCTCTGGCGTGGCGAATACAACCAGCGTCGCGACGAAGCGCCGCCCGTCACGCCCGCCGCGCTGTCGCCGTGGCCCGCCGGCGCGCCGCGCAACCGCCTCGGCCTCGCACAGTGGCTCACCTCGCCGGACCATCCGCTCCTCGCGCGCGTGACGGTGAACCGCATCTGGCAAAGCCTCTTTGGTCGCGGCCTCGTAAAAACCTCCGAGGACTTCGGCAGCCAGGGCGAGAAGCCTCTGTATCCCGAGGCGCTGGACTGGCTTTCGCTACGCTTCATCCAGAGCGGCTGGGACACGAAGGCGTTGCTGAAGACCATCGTGATGAGTGGTGTGTATCGCCAGCGCAGCCTCGCCGACGCGAAGACGATGGCCGACGACCCGGACAACCAGTGGCTCGCGCGCGGCCCACGCCTGCGCCTGCCCGCCGAGATGATTCGCGACAACGCGCTCGCCGCCGCCGGCCTGCTGGCACCCACGCTCGGCGGCCCTCCGGTGAATCCTTACGAGATGAGCGAGTCGTTCAAGCCTGCGAACCCGACCGGCGGCGACGGCGTGTATCGTCGCAGCCTCTACACGAACTGGAAACGCACCGGCCCACCGCCCGCGCTGCTGGCCTTCGACGCGCCGCGCCGCGCCGTCTGCACCGCGAAGCGCGAGCGCACCGATTCGCCGCTGCAAGCGCTCATCCTCCTGAACGGCACGCAATACGTCGAAGCCGCGCGCGTGCTGGGCGAGTCCCTCCACCACGACGCGAACGGCAACGTGCCCGCGATGATTGAGTCCGGCTTCCTCCGCTGCCTGAGTCGCAAGCCGGATACACGCGAGCAAGCCATCTTGCAGCAACTTCACCGCGAGCAGCTTGAGCACTTCAAAGCGAAGCCCGCCGACGCGGACAGCTTACTAAAGGCCGGCAACACCAAGCGCGACGACAAGATCCCTGCGCCCGAAGCCGCCGCCGCGACCTTGCTGGCGCAGGCGCTGTTGAATCACGATGCGTGCGTCGTCAAACGTTAGTTCTTACTCTGAAGCCGATTCACGCATGAGCAGCGATGCCACTTTTCTAACGAACCGCCGCCAGTTCCTCAACCGCTTTGGTGCGGGCCTCGGCGGCGCGGCCCTGGCCGAGATGCTGGCATCGAACGCCAGCGCCGCACCAACCGCCGAGCGCGGCATCCTCGGCGCGACGCACTTCGCGCCCAAGGCCAAGCGCATCATCTACCTGTTCATGTCCGGTGCGCCGTCGCAGCTCGACTTGTTTGATTACAAGCCGCTGCTCAATCAGCGGCACGGCGAGCAACTCCCGGACTCGGTGCGCGGCGGGCAGCGGCTCACGGGCATGTCGGGAAACCAGTCGTCGATTCCGCTCGTCGGCTCGCCGTTCAAGTTCACGAAGCACGGGCGCAGCGGCACGGAGTTCAGCGAGTTGCTGCCGCACACGGCGGGCATCGCGGACGACCTGTGCGTGGTGCGCTCGATGTTCACCGAGGCCATCAACCACGGCCCCGGCGTGACCTTTCTTCAGACCGGCACGCAAATCGCCGGGCGGCCCAGCTTCGGCGCGTGGTTGAGCTACGGGCTGGGGCAGGAGAACGCGAACCTGCCGTCGTTCGTCGTGCTCATCACGAAGGGCAAGGGCGGCCAGCCGCTCGGCGCGCACTTGTGGGGCAGCGGCTTCTTGCCGACGAAGTATCAAGGCGTGTTGCTGCGCGCCGCGAAGGACGCGGTGCTTTACCTCAACAACCCTGCTGGCGTGAGTGAAGACAGCCGTCGCCTGCTGCTGGACCGTCTGCGCGAACTGCACGAGCACCAACTCGTCGGCACGCCCGACGCGGAGATTCAGAGCCGCATCGACAACTACGAGATGGCCTTCCGCATGCAGTTCAGCATCCCGGATGCGACGGATGTTTCGAGCGAGCCCGCGCATGTGCTGGAGAATTACGGGCCCGACGTGAAGACGCCGGGCACCTTCGCCGCGAACTGCCTGCTGGCGCGGCGGCTGGCGGAGCGTGGGGTGCGCTTCATCCAACTCTACCACCAAGACTGGGACCACCACGGCGGCTTGCCCGGAGCGTTGCCGCGACTCTGCAAAGAAACCGACCAGCCCGCCGCCGCGCTCGTGCGCGACTTGAAGGCGCGCGGCCTGCTCGACGACACGCTCGTGGTCTGGGGCGGTGAGTTTGGGCGCACGAATTACTGCCAGGGAAAAATCTCCCCGAACTTCGGGCGCGACCATCACCCGCGTTGCTTCAGTGTCTGGCTGGCTGGCGGTGGCGTGAAAGCGGGCACGACTTACGGTGAGACCTGTGAGTTCGGCTACAACATCGCCAACGACGGCGTGAGCGTGCACGACCTGCAAACCACCTTGCTCCACCAGCTCGGCATTGACCACGAGCGCCTCACCTACAAGTTCCAAGGCCGCCGCTACCGCCTCACCGACGTGCATGGCGAGCTGGTGCCGGGGTTGATCGCGTGACCCGCGTGGCTTGACGCCTGCGCGGCACGGGTGCCAGCCTGCGGAGGTTGGCGAGGCTCGTCCGCCTCATGTTCGATCAACTCGTTTCGCGGTTTCGCTCGACTCCCGCTGCGCAGGCCCTGCTCCGGCGTGTGGAGGCGGGCGGCGCATTGCTTGGTGGCGGCCTCACGGGTGCGAGTCATGCGTTTGTGGCCGCGTGGTTGCACCGGGAGTTTCCCCGCCGCCCCCTCGTCCTCGTGGCCCCGGACCAAAAGTCCCAGGAGACCCTCCACCAAGACCTCGGCACGTGGCTCGGGATCAGTCGAGCGTCGAGGGCTGAGGGTCGAGGGCCAGACGCTCGACCCTCGACCGGCGACCCTCGACTTTTCTTCTTCCCCGCGTGGGAGACCTTGCCGCATGAGGACAAGCTCCCGCATGCGGATGTCATCAGTGAGCGCCTCGAGACGCTGGTAGCGCTCGGCCAAAACCCTATCCCCCATCGCCCATCTCCTCTCTCCTGTTTCATCACCACGTCCATCACCGCCCTGCTGCAACGCACCTTCGCGCCAGACTTTCTGGCCACCCGCACGCGCACGCTGCGGCGCGGCGAGCGCGTGGACCCGCTAGACCTCATCGAGTGGCTGGAGGACAACGGCTACAATTCCGAGGCTCAGATCTCGGCCAAGGGCGACCTCGCCCTGCGCGGGGGCATCGTGGACGTGTTTCCGCTCACCAGCCCGTGGCCGGTGCGTTTGGAATTCTTCGGGGACGAGCTGGAATCGCTGCGGACGTTTGACCCCGTCACGCAGGTGTCGCGCGTAATGATGCAAACGCGAGAACTAGGTTGTTGTTCTTGTTTCTCTTGTTTCTCTTGTTGTTGAATGCGCATCAAGTATGCTAGAAGGATAAACAAGTCATCATTCATTCCAGCCGGAGTAACAATGTGATGCACGTCTCGCAACATTTGGTTGATGCGCGGAGCATACGCCGGATTGAATTGTTCATCCGTGTGTGACTTGTGTATTACAACGAGCGGACTGCACCCGTTCAACCGAACAATTTGAATCATGGTGTTCAAGTCATCCGGGCAGGGAATGCCGTTTCTAGAGTGCAAGACATTTCCGCCGTCAATGATTGCATTGTAATTTATTTGTTTGAGTTTTTTCAAAATGGGAACATGTTTTTGAAATTTGTTTTTGGGATTTTTCTCCATCCGACTCACAATCTTTTGAATGTAATAGTCGCATCCCTGAAGCGAGTACCTGGACAAGCACGATAAATCACAGGGTGGTGCCTCAAATGCTTCAGAATCATGCAAAAATTTGCCGTCCAAATAGCGAAATAGAAATGCCAGGCGGTTTTCAATCATGAATCGAATGTCTTTGGAATCCAAAAGCGCGGTATCAATGTATCGCGTAAACAAATGAATGCAGTATTCGGGATCGGGGTTGTAAACCATGAGTGCAAAGTAGTCGCGTTTCATTGAAAGGCGATCAAAAAGGGAAACGATTAGCGCATCATCCCGTTCCAAAATCGCGAATCGCAAAACCATCGTAACAATGCCTTTTTCTCGGGTTGTTCGAATCAACTCTGCATTCTTGTCAAGCAATAAACGAAACTCGACCATCGAACCACTTTGAAGCAGCTCGTTCATTGTTCGTTGCAGTCGTCCCAATTCTTTGGATGTCATTGTCGTAGTCGTCGT
>RFVF01000149.1 GCA_009922615.1 Pseudomonadota bacterium | reverse complement strand
TCAGCCTCAAGCACGACGGTTTCGGTCACCGATTTTTCCGCGCCCGGCAGCCGCCGCCGCTTCTATCGCATTCTGCGAATCGACTGAGCCGACTGAGTCACTCGTAGTGAGCCCGATCACAGCTCCCGTGAAAATCTGTCACGTTCCTGACCAGCGTGCGGGAGATCGAAACCCAGACGGGCCTCGATTTCTTCCCGGAGTTGCCCAAGGAAGTGCAAGAGCGGATTGAGACCGTGAAGGCCGAACGATTGTGGTGAGTATGTCATCTTCCCCCGCGATTCGACCGACGGCCGCGCCATTAAGACCTGGAAAACCCCTCATGAATGCCGGCGGAGCGGGCTGTCCAGTGAAAGCAGATTCCACGAAAACGAATTTCCTTTTGGTTGGCATCATTCAACTCCTAAATCGAAGCATGAACGACATCGAGAAACGAATTTCCGAGCACCCATTCTTTCGCAGCATGGCACCAGCGCATTTGGGTCTGGTGACGGAAAGTGCTAAGGAAGCCAAGTTTGAAGCCAACCAGATAATTTTTCATGAAAAAGCTCCGGCGGACCGTTTTTACCTGATCGAATCAGGCCGGGTAGCTTTGGGCTGGCATACTCCCGAGGGCAAGATGGTGTTGGTTCAAACGCTCGGTCCTGGCGAGGTCATCGGGTGGTCCTGGTTGTTCCCGCCCTTTGTCTGGCACTTCCAGGCCCGAGCTACGGAGCCGACCTGCACCGTGGTTCTGGATGGTGGACACCTGCTCGTGGCCGCTGAAGAAAACCCTCAGTTCGGCTACGAGCTAATGCGACGCATTGCCCAGATGGTAATCACCCGATTGCAAGCGAGCCGAAGGTCCAGAATTGTGGCTGACGGAGCAAAGTAGCTTTGGGCAGCGGGTGCGTTTGGCAAGCATGTCTATGTGTTCAAGCACCACTGCAGCCGCGGTTTGTCGCCTAACGCCGCCGTGCCGGAAGTGCCACTCCAGATCTTACCCCGGCAGAATCATCATCACGTTGGTTCCCTGCACGGCTTCGCGGAACTCCATCCGGGTTCACCAACCTCAGACGAACAACTCGTCAATCGGAGCGCCGTGGGAGAGGACGGGGAATGGGCGGCCTTGGTGGTCGAGGTAGTCCACCGTCGTGTCCACGCCCAGATGGCGGTAGAGGGTGGCGAGGACGTCGTGCGGGATTTTCATCGCGTCCACGGGGTCCGCGCCCTTTGCATCGGAGGCACCGATGACTCGGCCACCCTTGATGCCGCCGCCGGCCATGGCGATGGACATGAGGTTGCCCCAGTGGTCGCGGCCGGCTGCGGCATTGATGCGCGGGGTGCGGCCATGCTCGCCCCAAGCCAGGACCATCGTGGTGTCGAGCAAGCCGCGTTGGTGGAGATCTTCGATGAGGGCGGAGTAGCACTGGTCGAAGCGCGGGAGGAAGCACTCCTTCATGGACCAGAAATTGTCCTCGTGCGTGTCCCACCAGCGGAGGTCCACGGTGACGAGCCGCACGCCGGCTTCGACCAAGCGGCGCGCAAGGAGGACGCGCTGTGTCCAGCCAGGGGCGTCACCACCAGCGCGGACACGGCTACGGAACTGGGTGGTGAAGCCGTAGCGATTGCGGATGGCGGCGGGTTCGGCATCGATGTCAAAGGCCTTGCGCGCGGCGTCGCTGCCGAGGATGTCCCAGGCCTGGCGCGTGAAGTCGTCCACGGCCTGGATTTCGCCGTTGGCGTCCATCTCGCGGCGCACGCGGTCGAGGCCCTCGACAAGGCCGCGGCGGTCCGTGAGGCGGTTGACGGTGAGGCCCTCGGTGAGCGTGAAGTTCGGCAGGACGAAGGGGCCAGGATTGGCCGGGTCCACGCCGGTCTCGAAGGGCAGGCACTTGGAGCCGAGGTAGGCGGGGCCGGTGCCGGGGATCATTTTCGGGATCATCACGTAGGCCGGCAGCGAGGGGTTCTGATGCTGGAGCTGCTTGGCCACGATGGAGCCGATGCTGGGGTGGGCGTTGATGCTCTCGTTCGGCCCGTATTTCTTGCCGGTGAAGACGATCTGGTCGCCGTTTGAGTGGTCCACGCCGCCGTCCTCCTTGCGATGGGAGATGCTGCGGATGATGGCGAACTTGTCCATGACCTTGGCGGACAAGGGCAGGTGCTCGCAGATCTGGATGCCGGGAACCTTGGTGGAGATGGGGTTGAACTCGCCGCGAAACTCGATGGGCGCGTTGGGCTTGGGGTCCCAAGTCTCGTGCTGCGGCGGGCCGCCGCGCTGGTAGAGGATGATGACGGAGTTCTGGCGCTTGGCGGAGCCGGGCTTGGCCTGGGCCTCGGCGCGGAGGAGGTTGGAGAGCGTCAGGCCGGCGGTGCCCAACATGCCCGCGTGGACGAAGCCGCGACGCGACATGTTAAGGCGGCGAAATTCTTCACAACCCGGATAGATTCTTCTCATTCAGAAAGGCCCGCGCGAACGGGGTGGAGCTCGGACGGTGAGTGGAAGAAGGCGATTCAGGAGAAGGCGGGGAAGGCACAGAAAGATTGGGAGGGGCAAGGCGCAGGCGAAGCGCGACGATTACTTTTTCTCCGGCCAGCGTTGAGGCACTTTCCGCAGCTTTTTCAGGTCGTAGCCTTGGCCGGCCAGTTCAGCCAGCAGGCGCTGGTAGTCGGCTTCCGGTATCTCGGGAGTGCGGGCCATGATCCAGACGTAGTCGCGCTTGTTGCGGCCGACCACCGTCTGCGTGTAGTCAGCGTTGAGGTGTGTGATCAGGAACTCGGCCTTAAACGGCCAGACAAACTGCATGCCCCAGGTCGAGTTGTTCACCCGGTCTACCACAAAGCCCCGCGGGTTGTAGCGTTTGGCCGGGCCGTCGAAGCCGGCTTGGTTGAAGGTGAACACGGTGTCGATCGTGCCGTCGTGATCGAGGCGGTAGGTCTCGATGCCGTTGTAAGCTTCGGTCTCGATGAACGTGGGGATCGCCGCGATAACATACCAAGCACCCATGTAGCGCGCTAGATCGACGCGTTCGACGGTTTTTAGCGGGGGCAGGCGAGTGGCGCATCCGGACACAAAGATCAGGCCTAGGAGCAGAAGGCCGAAGGCGATTTTTGGCATGGTTGTATTCCGTTTTCGGTGCCGCCCACGGTGAATTCTCACCTCAGGGGTGAACTATCCTCACGATTGGCAATTTTGCGAGCGGCATTTCTTATAGGAATCGTCTATCCGGATGCGCTGCTTACACATTAGGCTGTCGCCACAACGACTTGCTGCAACACGCCTGACCGGTCGGATGTCGAGAACAACTGGCGGCCAGCGCACGGAATCATAGTCAGGCTGGCCCCGCGCTAAATGGCAGCCCGGGGTCATTGTCATAGCCAGCACACAGAAGCAAAGTATCAGCAGAGTGCAGCACGTGATCGGCTATGGAACGGCCGGTCATCTTACTGATCTGCTGGGCGGGTTGAGCTCTTTATCCACCTCGCCGCGACCCCACGGACTGCCCCCCTTGCGCAGTGTTCATCTCAGGTTAACCCAAAACGGGCTGAGGGATCGCCGACGGGTCACGAGCTGAAAGTAGAACCGGACGCCGCGCTGACGCCACGCGCTCAACTCTGCGGCGTGCTCAAGTTCGAATTCCCGTGCGTCCCAGTGATCCAGCACCACGACCATCGCCCTGACTGTCCCGGCGCAGTTGACCAGATGCGCCTTCATGCTGGTGAGCACCCAGCGCCGCCACTGCACAACATGTGCTTCCACGCCACCACCGGCAAGCCGGCCAGTTCTTGCGACCGGTGCCACTGTCGCTCCCGCACCAACTCGCCGGCCCACTTGTCGAAGTCAGGGTGACCAGCCATGACTTTCTATGTGCTCCGAGAATCTGACCTGTTGCTCGTTCATTCTCCGCGTTATACACTCCCTTCATGAATCGCCGTCGCTTTCTGCTCCAAACGATTGGCACCACGCTGGTGCTTCCGAGCCTGCCTTCGCTCATGGCCAAAGACGTGGGCGGCAATTCGGCGGTGCGGACGGCGAAGGGCGCGGGCATGGGCGCGCGGCGCTTCGTGGCGATCGGGAATCTGCTCGGCTACCAGACAAACCAACTGTTCCCGACGACCCCGGGCCGCAACTATGAGAAGACGACGTTGCTGGAGCCGCTGTGGGACATTCGCAAGCACCTGACGGTGTATCGTGGGCTCGATCACGGCGTCAAAGGCGGGCACTTTGCAGTGCACTCGTTCCTTTCCGGCGTGTTGAATTCCGAGGCGCAAAACCGCCCGAATGGGAATGTCACCATCGACCAGTATCTCGCGGACGAGGTGGGCTTTGAGACGCGTTTCCCGTCGCTCACGGTTGGTTCGGAGGGGGGCATTCATGGCGGCTGTCAGATCGCGTGGACGAAGTCCGGCGTGCGGGTGCCGCCGGTGACGAATCCGGCGGAATTGTTTGAGAAGCTTTTCGTTTCTGACTCGAAGGAACGGCAGACGCGGCGCATGCAGGAAAATCAGGTGCAGGCTTCCATCCTCGATTCCGTGCGGGAAGAGGCGAACCGCCTCTCCAAGCGGGTGAACAATGAGGACAAGGAGAAGCTCGACGAATACCTGACCTCGGTTCGCGATGTGGAGAAGCGTTTGGAACTGCGTCAACGCTGGACGAATCAACCGAAGCCGAAAGCGCCTTTTGACAAGCCGGCGAACCGCAATGCGGTTGAAGATTTGCCGCTGCTGTATGAGATGATCGCGCTCGCCTTGCAGACGGACAGCACGCGCATCGCCACGCTGGAGATCGGCGGCGACTTCATGCCGCAGCATCTCGGCATCAAAAAGGACTGGCACGGCCTTTCGCACCACGGCAACGACCCCGAGGCCATCGCCAGCCTCATCACGCTGGAGAAATATCAGATTGAGCACTTCGGCAAGTTCGTCGCCCGTCTCGCGAAGATGAACGACGGCGAGCGGTCGCTGCTTGATTCGACGACGGTGCTCTTCGGCAGTGGCATGGGTGACGGCAACGTCCACAAAAACTCCGACCTGCCCATCCTCCTCGCCGGTGGCGGCTACAAGCATGGTGAGTTCCGCCAGGTGCCACGGGAAGGCGTCAAAAAAGTGCCGCTGTGCAATCTCTTCGTCGATATCGCACAGAAAATGGGGGTGGAGACGGATTCGTTTGGCAGCAGCACCGGGCGTTTTGCGTGATGCGGTCCCTTCGTCAGTCCTGGTTTGTCGCGAGTCTGGCGGCAATGGTTTTCGTGTCTGCTATTCACGCCGCCGACGCACCGCCGCAAATCGTAAGGCAGTTCGTCGGAAAATACTGCCTCAAGTGCCACGACTCCGATGTGCAGAAGGGTGACCGCTCGTTCGAGAAGTTTGCACTGCCTTTGAAATCAATCGCTGACCTCATCGAGGCTCGCGAAATCATCGACCAGCTCACGTTGAAGCAGATGCCGCCGAAAAAGGCGGGCCAGCCCACTGACGCTGAACGCCTCGAAATGATCCGTGCGCTGCGTGACGGCACGGTGGTCGCTCATGCCAAATTCCAGAGCACGGGCAGCCGCACCGTGATGCGCCGCCTGTCCAGCCGCGAGTATGAGAACACGCTGGCCGTTCTGTTTGGTCGTCGCGTGGACACGCTCGGCCTTACGGCGGATTTTCCAAAGGAGAAAACCACCGAGCACATGGACACCATCGGCAAGACGCTCGTGACCTCTGGTTTCCTCCTCGATCAATACTTCCAGGCCGCCAATCGCCTCGTGGAGACGCGTCTCGGCAAGCGGGCGATGGAGCCGAAGGACTGGCGCTTCAACGGCCACTTCGTCCAATACGAGGAGCTGCAAGGCTCGCATAAATCCGCCTTCAACTACCGCTACCTCAACATCTACGAGCAGCCCAACACCGACACCCGGCAGGGCAGCTACGGCCACATTGAGGATTTCCTACAGGGCGTGCCCGTCTCCGGCCTCTACGACATCGAGGTCGAGGCTCAGGCGATGCATCGCGACACGCATTACGATCCCAAGATTTTTCGCATCGATTTCTCGGAACCCTTCATTCTCGGCCTGGTGCCCGGCGACATCACCAAAGGTCACATCCATTATCCACAGCCCATCGAGCCGCTGCTCGCCAGCGCCACCTTGCCGGATGACAAGCCCACCTGGCAGAAATTCCGCGTCTGGCTCGAAGCAGGCCAAACACCGCGCTTCATCTTCCCGAATGGCCCGTATGAATCCCGCGCTTCCGTCATTACGATCAACAAACGCTACAAAGACGAGTTCAAGGAAAAGATCGGCAGCTCCGGCGTCGGTCGTGCGCACATCTTGACGGAAGGCAAGCTCCCGCACATCCGCATCAGCGAGATCAAGATCCACGGTCCGGTGCCCGAGAAAGGCGGCAGCGCCGAAGAAGTCGCCGTGTTCGGCAAAGACGGCTTCCAGGAAGCTCGATCGATCGATCAACTGAATGCCTTCGCCGAGAAAGCCTATCGTCGCCCGCTCGCCGACGCCGACCGCCGGTCCATCCGTGCCTTTTATGACAAGCGCCTTGCCGAAAAAGCCGCGCCGCGCCAGGCAGCCCTCGACGTGGTGAAGCTGATCCTTTGCTCGCCCTCCTTCCTCTACCTCAGCGAGATCACCGACGAATCCGCGAAGGCACTCAAGCCCTACGACCTCGCCACGCGCCTCTCCTTTGCCCTCTGGGCCATACCGCCGGATGAAGCGCTGCTCGCTTCCGCCAAGGCCGGCAAGCTCACTCAAGACGCCGAGTTGAAAAAGCAGATCGAGCGAATGCTCGCCGATGAACGCATCAGCGGCTTCGTGAATGGCTATCTCGATAGCTGGCTGAACCTCCGCGATCTCGGCGGCATGCCTCCGCCACGCGAGGCGAACATCGCCTATTACGCCGAGAACCTTCCCATCTCGATGAAGACCGAGGCGCGACTCTTTTTTTACGACCTGCTCAAGAACAACGGCTCCGTCGCCCAGTTCATCGACAGTGAGCACACCTTCGTAGATAAGAAACTCGCCAAACTCTACGACCTGCCTGAGCAGAAAACCCTGCGCCTCGCCGATGGCTTTCAGAAGGTCAGCCTGAAGGGCAACACGCATCGGGGCGGCCTGCTTGGCATGGCCGCCGTGCTCACCGTGAGCGCCAACGGCGTCGAGACCTCTCCGGTGACTCGTGGCGTCTGGGTCAGCGAAAACATTCTCGGCATCCGGCCGCCGCCGCCGCCCGATGTCGTGCCCGCGATTGATCCCGATGTCAGCGGTGCCACCACCATCCGCGACCGCCTCGCCAAACACCGCGCCGACGCCGCCTGCGCCGAGTGCCATCGCAAGATCGACCCGCTCGGCTTCAGCCTCGA
>RFVF01000148.1 GCA_009922615.1 Pseudomonadota bacterium | reverse complement strand
GGCGTGAGCTGCCAATACCACGGACTGTCTTTGGCGCGGGGGATAACCTTGATAGGCAGCCCGACGCCCAAGCCAACTCCAAACGCATTGGCCCCTTCGATTTTGGTATAGTTCAGGGGAAGATCGAGGTTAAGCCCGACTCGGTCGGTCAGTTTGAAACGAGCGAATAAGGGCAGGCTGTAAACCTCGCCGCGAATGCCATTGGCGTCGAACCGGCCCACATCGGCGATGATGCCAAACCCAACGCGGTCGGTGTTGGGTTTGTTGGCGTCCTTCTCCTCCTTGGTCTCCGCGAAGGTCATACCATAGTTTTGATAGGAATCACTGGCCGAACGCGCGGTGCTCGCGCCGGGGTTGCCGTCCGTGATGGTGACCAGTGATTGGGCCGCCATGGCTTTGAGGAATTTCGCCACTTCAGCGGAGCCGTCTGTCTTCAGGAAGTCCGTGAGCGCCGCCGTGGTGGTGAAGGATTTGTTCAGGCCCGTGCTGGGAATGATGATCGTCGCTTGGCCTTGGGCTGGGCTGAAGTATTGGATGGCGTTGGCCACGCCTCCATATGTGAGGGAACCAGAGGTGATGTTACCCAAACCCGCGAACGGGCCGGTGCGATCGACCGCTCGCTGAATGAGGTCCACCACGTTGTTCGCACCGGTGTTCACCGTGGTGAGGCCGGAGGTGGCGGAGAGGGTGAACAAATCGCCGGCCCGTAGGCTTCCGGTGGTGGTGAGCAACGCGGCTAGCAGACCTAAGGCGATCTTGGGCTGACGCGGCACGAAGGCGGACCAGTTGGTCTTCATGGAGTTTGAGTGGAGCTGAGGTAGTTACTGTTTTAAGGAGCAGTCAACTTTTAGGAATAATCTTCGAAGTTGTCAATCCGGTTAGCAACTGATTGGCTTCGGGCATGAAATCTTCTGCCACTCTCGGTCGTCTGGGCCTCCTCATTGGTTCGGTTGCGCTTGGCACCTGCTCCTTGGCATCCGGTGCCGAGGCCAACGTTCCCAATGTGCCGATCCGGTCGATATCGCTGGACGTCTCGGTTCTGCGCTTCAAACCGTTGAAGGCGGAACGGCTCGTCCAAGGGTTCAAGGGCATCGGCACGGACCTGAAATCAGTCGTGGACTCGCTGAAAGCGGATGGCGAGGTGAGCGTGCTCTACAATGCGACGCGTGATATGCGGATCGAGGACAAGGCGGAGGCGAAGTTCGATGCGCTGGAATCGCGGCCCGTGGTCATCATCGGCAAGCCCGGCGTGCCGCTCCCGCCCGCCACGCAGCTCGGCGTGAACTTGAAAGTCACCGCCAAGCCCGCCGATGGCGAGCGTTTCGGGCTGGCGTGGGAAGGCTCGATCAGTTGGTCTCCGGAAATGCTCACGCGATGGCAGGGGGAAAAATTTCTCAGCTTCGCCGGTGCCGCTGTCAGCACGCTCAAGACGGCCGGGGTTATCAAGGGCGAGGATGCCAAGAGCGCGGACATTGGCCTGAGCCTCGCCCAGCTTTTCAATCCCAAGGGCAAGCCGACCGAAAACGAGATCTATGAGCTGCCGGTCAACAAGACCGTCTCCCTCTCCGGCAGCCGCAATTGCAAGACCGCCGAGCTGATCATCAACGCCACCACGGCCGAGATGGGCAGCAAGGAAGCCCAGACCTTGATTTTGTTGGTGCTGCCGACACTGCTCCCTTGAAATTTTGGGCCACAACTTCGTGCGGCAGGTTCCTCCTGCTGGCCGTCCTCTGCTTCGGCTTGCCGCTGTCGGCCCAAGTCATTTTCATCAACGTGGATGACATTCCACCGAATGCCTCCACGAATCTCACCTCCACGGCTACCAATGCTCCGCCGCTCACGTTGCGTGCCGCCGTTGTCCGCTTCCTGCCCGCGAATGCCACGAA
Organism: Pseudomonadota bacterium; assembly: GCA_009922615.1. Classification (GTDB taxonomy): domain Bacteria; phylum Verrucomicrobiota; class Verrucomicrobiia; order Limisphaerales; family SXTU01; genus SXTU01. The sequence continues at coordinate 5,561 of RFVF01000148.1, read as the reverse complement.
GGTGGTCCCGGAATTTGGCGGGGACAGCACGCTGCCCGGAGTCTTGGCCACTTTGGCAAAACAGGGACAGGTCAACCTCCTCTACTCCGGTGATCGCGTCACGCCCGGCGGCACCAATCAGACGGCGGTGTTCGATTCCGTCGAGCGCCGCCCGGCCTTCTCCATGGACGCCAGCCAAAACCAGAACCTCACCAACCGGGAGTTCGGGCTACGCCTAACCGTCAAGGCCCGCCCGCTCGTTGACCGCACCACGGAGCTTCTCTGGGAAGGCCGGTTCATGTGGTCCTCCGATCTCCTCAACTCTTGGGCCGGCGAAAAGTATCTGGTCTTCGGCATGCGTGTCGCCCAGCTCATCCGCCCCGGCCTGTTTTACTACCAGAGCGACGACCCCGACGAAGACGACCGCGCGGGCATCAACCTCAGGGCACTCTTCGGCAAAAAGAAAGACCCGCCGCCCAAGGCCGCCCCGGACATTTCCTTTCTCTCTGCGCAGGATCGCGAAATCCCCCTGATTGGCCAGCGTCCGGTGAAGGCCGGTGAATTGATCGTCATCGCTACGCCGACCGGCCAAGACCCCAAAGAGCCGGAGTTCATCTACTTGTTGCTCCAGTTCAGCGACACCGATTGAGCCTGACGCAACCCGTCACGCTGAAACCTCTAGCAGCGCTGTGCCGTCTGCTTGGCCACCATTGCTATGTTGAAGCGCCAGTTTTGTTGGTTGGGTTTGCGCCAGGTCTTGGGGTCGATGGCTGTCCTGGTCCCGTTGGCCTTGGCCGCCGCTGACAAGCCGGCGGAGAAAATTTCCCCGGACCAGCTTGCGTTTTTCGAGAAGAAGATCCGTCCGGTGCTCGTGGCCAAGTGCTATCAGTGCCACTCCGCCAACGCCGAAAAGGTCAAGGGCGGCCTGCTCCTCGACACGCGCGAGGGCACTCGCATGGGCGGTGCGACCGGGCACGCCATCGAGCCGGGTGATCTCAAGGGCAGCCTGCTCATCACCGCAATTCGCAGCGACAAGAAGGATCAGATGATGCCGCCGAAGGAGAAGCTTTCTCCCGAGGTCATCGCCGACTTCGAGAAGTGGGTGCTTATGGGTGCGCCCGATCCGCGCGACGGCAAGGCCAGGACAGCCAAGAAGCCCGACCTCGCCGAGGGCAAAAACTTCTGGTCCTTCCAGCCAGTCAAGCCGGTGGCCGTCCCGCAGCCCAAGGACACGAAGTGGAGTGCGTCGGACATTGACCGCTTCGTCCTGAAGAAGCTTGAGGAGCACCAGCTCAAGCCCGTCACGGACGCTGATCCCCACTCCTTCATCCGTCGCCTCTACTTCGACCTCATCGGCCTGCCGCCGACGCCGGAACAAGTCGCGGCCTTTGTGAAGGATTACCAATCCGCAACCGGCAATCGGCAATCGGCAATCGCCAAGACCGTTGACCAGCTCCTCGCTTCGCCCCATTTCGGCGAGCGCTGGGGCCGACACTGGCTGGATGTGGCGCGCTTCGCCGAGTCCACCGGCAAGGAACGCAACTTCGCCTATCCTGAGGCCTGGCGTTATCGCGACTACGTCATCGCCTCCTTCAACGCGGACAAGCCTTACGACCGCTTCATCCGCGAGCAGGTCGCCGGCGACCTTTTGCCCGCGAAAGATGCCGCGCAGCGCAACGAACTGCTTATCGCCACCGGCTTTCTCGCCCTCGGGCCCAAAGGCCTGAATGAGAAGAACCGCGAGCAGTTCATCATGGACAACGTGGATGAACAGATCGACGTGACCACGCGCGCCGCGCTCGGCGTGACCGTGAGCTGCGCGCGCTGCCACGACCACAAGTTCGACCCGTTCACCCAGCGCGATTACTACGCCATGGCCGGCATCTTCAAGAGCACGCAGACCCACTTCGGCGTGGGTGGCGGCGGCAACGGCAAGAACCGCCAGCCCTCCACCCACGTGCCGCTGGTGAAGACGTATTCACCCGCACCCGCCGCGTCCGTCACGGCCGGCAGCGCGACATCCGATAAGGCTTCTCCGACGAAGCTCACGCCGGAGATGGAAGCGAAGTTGCAGAAGTTTGCTGAGAATCGGAACCCGAAGCTCGTTGCGAAACTCAAGGCGATGTCCGACGCGGAGAAGCTCGCCGCTTACGAACGGCTCGTCGCGGAAGTTCCCAAAGCCGCGAAGGCGAAGAAAAACAACAAGTATCCCGAGACCCCCGACGCGCCCAAGGCCATCGGCGAGCCCAACGGCCAGTGGGCGATGGCGGTGCTCGACGGCAAGCCTGCTGATTGCCCGATCTACATCCGGGGCGAACTGGAGGAGAAAGGGCCGGTCATCCCACGCGGCTTCGTCACCGTGCTCGGCGCGACGGAGCCCGCGAAGATCACGCCCGGCCAGAGCGGCCGCCTCGAACTCGCCAACTGGCTCACCAGTCCCGAGAACCCGCTCACCGCCCGCGTCATGGCCAACCGCGTCTGGCAGCACTTGTTCGGCGACGGTATCGTGAGCACACCCGACAACTTCGGCGCGACCGGCGAGCGCCCGACGCACCCCGAGTTGCTCGACTTCCTCGCGGCGCGCTTCGTCGCCAACGGCTGGTCGGTGAAGCAGCTCATCCGCGAGATTGTCCTCACCCGCACCTACCAACTCAGCAACGCGTCCGACGCGAAGAATTTCGCCGCCGATCCCGACAACAATTATCTTTGGCGCGCCAACCAACGCCGCCTCGATGCCGAGTCGATCCGCGACAGCATTCTCGCCGCGAGCGGGCGGCTCGATCTCCAACCGCCTGCTGGTTCGCCCTTGAGCAGCATGACCGACATGGACTTGGGCAAGGGGGCACGCGCCAGCCTGAAAGCCGACTCGCGGCATCGCAGCGTCTATTTGCCGATCGTCCGTGACATGTTGCCCGAGGCGCTGGACCTCTTCGACTTCGCCGAGCCGAGCCTCGTCGTTGCCGCGCGCGAAGTGACCACGGTGCCGTCGCAGGCGCTTTACATGCTGAACAGCCCGTTCATCCAGGAGAACGCCGTCGCGTTCGCCAAGCGCTTCCAAGGCACCAGCGCCGACCCGAAAGAACGCATCACCGCCGCCTACCTGCTGGCCTTCTCGCGTCCTCCGACCACGGCGGAAATCGCCCGTGCGGAAAGCTACTTGAAGACCCAAGCCACTCAACGCGGCGGCTCCCCGGAGTCTGCGTTGACAACTTTCTGCCAAGCCCTCTTTGCTTCCGCCGAATTCCGCTACGTCAAGTAAACCTATGAACACGAACCGTCCCTTCGATTGCCGCAACCTCCAGCCGCTCGCGCTCACGCGTCGCGACATGCTCAAGAGCATCTCCGCTGGCTTCGGCTACCTCGCGTTCGCCGGACTCAGCGCGCAGGCCGCCGGCTACCAGAGCCCCACACTGCCGAAGGCCCCGCATTTCACGCCGCGCGCCAATCGCGTCATCTTCCTCGCCATGCAGGGCGGGCCGTCGCACCTCGACACGTTCGACTACAAGCCCAAGCTCATCGCCGACGCCGGCAAGCCGGGCGACAAGGGCAAACTCGTCGCGCCCGTCGCGGAGTTCAAACAGCGCGGCCAGAGCGGCCTGTGGATTTCCGAGGCGTTCCCGCAGGTCGCCCAGCACGCGGATGAGTTGTGCCTACTGCGCGGCATGCACACGGACATCCCGAACCATCCGCAGGCCTTCGTGCAACTCCACACCGGCAGCGCGCGCTTCGTGCGGCCCTCGCTCGGCGCATGGACGCTCTACGGCCTCGGCACCGAGAACCAAAACCTGCCCGGCTACATGACCATCGCCGCGCCCATCGCCCTCGGCGGTGCGCAGAACTACGGTAGCGCCTTCCTCCCCGCGTCCTTCCAAGGCACGCGCATGGACGCGCCTGCCAGCACCGGCTCCGTGGACAAGAAGGCCCGCAAGAACGATACCGGCACGAACCAAGGCATCGGCAACATCCGCGCGAACCTCCCCGCCGACGCCCAGCGCGCGCAGCTCGACCTCGTGCAGTCCATGAACCGCGATTTGCTCGCCACCGCCGGCGCGAACCCCGAGGTCGAGGGCATCATCGAGTCCTACGAGCTCGCCTTCCGTATGCAGAGTGAAGTGCCCAAGGTTTTGGACATGAGCAAGGAATCCGCCGCCACGCTCAAGGCCTACGGCATCGGCCAGGGCAGCACGGACAACTTCGGCAAGCAATGCCTCATGGCGCGTCGCCTTGCCGAGTCCGGCGTGCGCTTCATCGAAGTCTGCCACCAAGGCTGGGACCACCACAGCGGCTTGAAGAGCCGCATTGCGTCGAGCTGCACGGCGGTGGACCAGCCTATCGCCGCGCTGCTCGCCGACCTCAAACAACGCGACCTGCTCAAGGACACGCTCGTCATCTGGGGCGGTGAATTCGGCCGCACGCCCGGCAACGGCGGCGCGGACGGTCGCGGCCACAACGCCAAGGGCTACTCCATGTGGCTCGCCGGCGGCGGCGTGAAAGGCGGCTTCAGCTACGGTGCCACCGATGAACACGGCGGCACGGCTGTGGAGAACAAAACTCACGTCCACGACCTCCACGCGACCATCCTGCACCTCCTCGGCCTCGACCACGAAAAGCTCACCTACCGCTACGCCGGCCGCGACTTCCGACTAACGGACGTTTACGGTCAGGTGCCGAAGGCCATCCTCGCCTAGGCCTTATTTCCCGATACAAAACTGGCTGAAGATCGAGTCGAGCAAATCCTCCGTCGTCGTCTTGCCGACGATCTCGCCGACGGCGTTTACGGCGATGCGGAGGTCCATCGCGACGAGTTCTAAAGTGGACTCCATGCGCAAGGCCTCGGCAGTGCGGAGCGTCGCGGCACGGGCGCGTTGAAGTGCGTCTTGGTGGCGGGAGTTAATCATCACCTGAAGCATCTCGGCATTGATGTCGCCGGACCAGATGGACTGCTTGATGGCGTCCTTGAGTTGCTCGATGCCTGCGCCAGTGAGGCAGGAGACGGCGATGGCCCGTGCCGGCGACTTTCGGTCGCCGCCTTGCGCTTCCAGCAAACCGAGCGGCGGCTGGAAGCCGCCGGCACGGGGCAAATCGCACTTGTTCAGCACCACGAGGCGCTTCTTCTCTGCGAACTCGGCGAGGAATTGTTCATCCTCCGCCGACAGCGGCTCGCTCGCATCCAGCACGTGCAGGACAAGCTCCGCCTTCGCCACCATTGCACGCGTGCGGCGAATGCCTTCGATCTCAATGTCATCGCGCGACTCGCGCAGGCCGGCAGTGTCCACAAACACGACCGGGAGGCCGCGGATATTCGCCGTCTCCTCGATGGTGTCGCGCGTGGTGCCGGCGATGGGCGAGACGATGGCACGGTCGTGGCCGAGGAGCTGGTTGAGCAGCGAGGACTTGCCCGCGTTGGGCCGGCCGATGATGGCGGCGCGGATGCCACGGCGGAGGATTTGCCCCTCGTCCGCCGTGCGCAGCAGCTCATCCATGAACGCGACGCCACGCTCCAGTCGCGCCAGGAGTTGCCCGCGCGTGTCCGGCGCGATGTCCTCATCCGGGAAGTCAATGTGCGCCTCGATGTGCGCGAG
>RFVF01000147.1 GCA_009922615.1 Pseudomonadota bacterium | reverse complement strand
CACCGATGCATACAACGAATCGCTGCGCGCGCTCGTGAGCCGGCTGCACAACTACGCGCAGTCGCTGCCGGATCCGGATGGCTGGCTCGTGGGGCAACTCGCGGTGCTCAATGAAGCCACGCCGACGCAGTGGCACGCGTGGCTGGCGGCAAGTCTCGACGTGTGGCGCAAGGACTGGCTGGCCGCGCTCGGCGATGCGCCAGATGTGCTGGCACTTCAGCGCTGCCGGGCCGCGCTCGCAAGTCTCCCGACGGAACAGGTAGGGCGCGCTGTCCTCAGCGCGCCGGGTGCGCATCTGGACAATGCAGCGGCGCGCTGGGGACAGACGCGCCCTACCTTGCAAGCGTTCGCTGCCGCGCTGACAGCCATCCTTGCCGCTGATGCGACGGAGCATTGGCAGCGCAAAAAGTCATCGTTGCGTCCGGCCTTCGCAAAGCTGTTCGAGGAGGCGGAGTTCTTCCTTTCGCTGCTCGGCCCGGACGGTTCGGCGACCGCGCTCAACGAGGACTGGGAATGGTCGCGGCACGAGCTGGCCGCGCTGGTGGAGCTCACGCGGCAGTTTGCCGAACGATTCACCGAGGCCAAGCGCCAGCTCGGCGGCGTGGACTTCGCAGACGTGGAGCAGTTGTCACTGCGGCTGCTGCGCGATGTGAACAGCGCGGCGGCGCGGCGGTGTCGGGAGCGGTTCGCGCACGTCTTCGTGGATGAGTATCAGGACATCAATGCGGCGCAGGACGCCATCCTCCGCGCCGTCAGCCGCTCGGGCACGGAGGCGAACCGCTTCCTAGTGGGTGACATCAAGCAGAGCATCTACCGCTTCCGGCTCGCGAATCCACGCATCTTCGCCGGCTACGCGGAGGCGTGGGGTGCCGGCGATTTGCAATCGCCGACCTTGGGTGCGGAGACGACGAACGGCGACTTCAAGTCGCCGGCACGGGCGGCGGTGCAGTCGGTGATTTCGCTCGCCGACAACTTCCGCAGTCACGCAGCGGTGCTGAACTTCGTGAACGCGTTGTTCCGGCCGCTCATGCGCGCGAGCGTGGGCGGCGTGGTGTATGACACGGCGGCGGAACTGCGCTTCGGCAACGCAATCGAACGCGCAGCACTCGCGGCCAAGCCAATGGATGCTTCGCTAATCGAGTTGCACGTGCTCACCACCGATGAGCCCGCAGTTTCTGAGGAGGCGGATGAAGCCGAAGGCGGCGTGGAGGAACTGCTGGCCATCGAACGCGAGGCGCGGTTTGTCACGACGCGGCTGCGCGAGTGGCACCGCGCCGGGCATCCGGTTTGGGACGAATCTGCGCGTGGTTTCCGCCCGGTGCAGTGGCGCGACATGGTGGTGCTGATGCGCTCGCCAGGCACGCGCAGCGAGGCATTCGCGAAAGAGTTCCATCGCGTCGGTGTTCCGCTACACGCGGAGCGCGGCGGGTTTTACGAATCGCTGGAGGTCACGGACCTGCTGAACCTGCTGCGGTTGCTAGACAATCCACTGCAAGACCTGCCGTTGCTGGCAGTGCTGCGCTCGCCGCTGGTCGGGATGTCGCTGGAGGAACTCGTCGCGATTCGCAAGGCCGCCGAGCGCACGCTGATGTGGGATGCGCTGACGAAGTTTCGCGCGGCAGGCAACTCCACCACCACTGCCAGCACAGCGACCGTTTCCGATTCCGTATTTGAGAAGGCTGCCGAGTTTCTCGCGCGCTTCGCCGAGTGGCGGCAGCTCATCCGGCTCGGCTCGCTGACGCAGTGTCTGGAGCGCGTGCTGGCGGAGACGCACTACGAAGCGCTGCTGCTGGCGGAGCCGCGCGGGCCGGAACGCGTGGCCAACGTGCGCCGGCTGCTGGACCTCGCGCGGCAGTTCGACCCGCTGCAACGGCAGGGCCTGCACCGCTTTCTGCGCTTCGTTGAGGCGCAGGAAGAGGCTGAGTTGGACCACGACCCCGCGCCGTTGCCGACCGAGGATGCGGTGCGGCTGATGAGCATCCATCAGAGCAAGGGGCTGGAATTTCCCGTGGTGGTCGTGGCCGGGCTCGGCGTGCGGTTCAACCTGCGCGACTTGTCGGGCGACGTGTTGCTGGATGGTGAACTCGGCTTGTGTCCGATGGTGTCGCCGCCGGAATCGCAGCGGCGGTTCCCGAGTTTGCCGCACTGGCTGGCGAAGCAGCGCGGACGGCGCGAGTCACTCGGCGAGGAGTTGCGCCTGCTCTACGTGGCGCTCACCCGCGCGCGCGACACGCTGCTGCTGTGCGGCACGGACGCGGGGAAGAGCGTGGTAGAGAAGTGGCGGGAGCCGGCGACGGCCATCAGCGACCTCGCTGTGCTGAAGGCGCGTTGCCCGCTGGACTGGCTGCGGCTGTGGTTGCCGGGTGTGGCGAAGGAGGAAGATTGGTTGGGTGATGCGGCGGGAAGGAATGAGCTGCTGAGTTGGCGGCTACACGCGGCGGGAGAGGAGTTGCGGCCCGGTGTTGACGCAGCCTGCCCCCTCACCCCGGCCCTCTCCTCCGGTGGGGGAGAGGGAGGAGAGGCGGTGGTGGACTCGGAGCGGCTCGAAGTGACGGGCGAAGACGATGTGAAAGTAGTCGCAAGCCTTCGTGAGCGGCTGACTCGTGGCTATCCGCATCAAGCGGCGACGTGGGAGCAGGCCAAGACTTCAGTCTCGGTGCTGAGGCGCCGCGCGGAGGCGGACGAGAAGGCGTTCCAACTTTTCCCGGCCAGCAAGCTGCCGCGCGTGCCGGGGCGGCGGAGCGGCGGCTTGACGGCCACGCAAGTCGGGCTGGCGCATCACGCGTTTCTGCAACACGTCGAGTTGAGCGTGACTGGCAGCAAGGCGGAGTTGATGGCCGAGGCGGAGCGGTTGCAGTCGCGCGGGGTGCTGACGGAGCGCGAGGCGGAAGCGCTGGTGTTCGAGGACTTGTTCCTGTTTTGGGACTCGGAAGTCGGACGTCTGGTGCGGAAGCACGCGAAGGAGGCGCAGCGCGAGGTGCCGTTCACGGCGCGCTTCACGGTGCGGGAGCTGAATGAACTGACCGCGTCGGGAACAGCAGGAGGGAATCAGAGACTCCTCACGTCGTCTCCTACGGACGAGGAGGATTTTGTGATCGTGCAGGGCGTCGTGGATCTCGCGGTGTTTCGGGCGGAGGAGATTTGGCTGCTGGATTACAAGACGGACCACTTCGGCGAGGCGGAGCTGGCGGCGAAGCTGCGGGAGCACGGCTTGCAGTTGCGGCTCTACGCGCACGCACTGGAGCAGATTTACCCTTTGGGTGCTTGGGCGCGACTCGGCGGTCTGTGACCGCCGAGTCGCGCCCAAGCACCCAAAGGACGGCGGTCACAGACCGCCGCTACAGGAGTGTCAGCGCAAGGCGTCGGGCACGGACACGTGTGTGAGGTCGGGCACGGCCCAGTCGGGACGGTGGGCTTGCAACTCGTCGAGCGTCGCGCCGCCGGTCGCGACCGCAAGGCACCGCGCACCAATGGCCCGACCGCAGGCGATGTCCAAGGGCGTGTCGCCAATGACAAGGATTTCCTCGCCGCGCAGCTCGCGACCGAGACGGCGGCTGGCGCGGGCCTTGGCGACGTGGGCGATTTGGTTGCGGTCCTCATGGTCGTCGCCGAAGCCGCCGGTGACGAAGGGTTCCCAAAGGCCGTAATGGCGCAGCTTGATCTGCGCGCCGAGGCGGATGTTGCCGGTGAGCAGGCCGAGGAGCGGCGGCTCGGGCTGCGCGTTTAGTTCCGCGAGCCATTCGCGCGCGCCTCGACACGGGCCGCCGGCGAGTTCGTGCAAGTGGTGGTCGAGCCAGAAAACGTAGGCGTCGCAGAAGCGGCGGAAGTTTTCGGGCGTGGCGTCCACGCCATGCAGGGTCAGAAACTCACGCACCAGCCCGGAGTCCGTGCGGCCCGCGAAGCGCATCCACTCCGTGCCGTGGCGGAGGCCGAACTCCGTGGCGAACGCGCGGCCAAACGCCCGCACGCCCGCGCCGCCGGTGTGCAGCAGCGTGCCGTCGATGTCGAAGAGGACCAGCCGGACCATGAGCAAAGCTTAGGGAATGCGGGGAAGCCCGGCAATGAGGAGAACGAGTTTGAGGCAGGAAAGGAGCAGGCCGTGCAAACACAGGCGTGCTCGTTCCTGCCTTCCTGATTGAAGCGCCTTCGGCTACGCTGGCGTGATGCTAACGACAGAATTGATCCCTGCCGCGCAGAAGGATTCGCGCCGACTGATGATGGTGTTGCACGGTTTGGGCGACAGCCTGGATGGCTACCGCTGGCTGCCGGAGGCAATGGACTTGGACTGCCTGAACTACCTGCTTGTCAACGCTCCGGACGACTACTACGGCGGCTACTCGTGGTATCCCTTTCCTGGCGACGCCGCGCCGGGTGTGCAGCGGAGCACGCGGTTGTTGTTCGAGTTGCTCGACGAACTGCGGGCGCGCGGGTTTCCGTCGGAGCAAACGTGGCTGTTTGGTTTTTCGCAGGGCTGCTTGATGACGCTGGAAGTGGGCCTACGCTATCCGCACCGGTTGGCCGGACTGATCGGCGTCAGCGGCTACGCGCTCGATCCCGAGCGCTTGGTGCGCGAAAAATCAGCGGTGGCAACGCAGCAACGCGTGTTGCTCACGCACGGAACGTGGGATCCGTTGATCCCGATTCAACGCACACGGGCGCAGGTGGGCAGATTTTTACCACAGAGAGCACAGGGGAGAGAACTTCCTCAGCCCTGTGTTCTCTGTGTCTGTGTGATTGAAAGAGCGGCACCGAAATGGCCCGCCATCGCTCACGCACCGAACTTGTCGAACATCTTAGCGTTGGCCTGCATGAGGCGAATGAGATACTTCGCCTCGAAGACGCCGAGAGAACCCATGTTCGCGCCCGTCTCAGTGAAGCGGTCGAGCTTGTCCGAGCCGCTGCATGCGCTATGCAGGAGCACGGGCTGCGGATGCCAAGAGTGGCCCTTCATCGCGCAGGGCGTGGAGTGATCGCCGGTGATGACGAGCACATCGGGTTTTTTGCCCAACAGGATGGGCAGCACGGCGTCGAAGTCCTCGATGGCTTTTTTCTTCGCCTCGAAGTTCCCGTCCTCGCCGTATTTGTCCGTGTATTTGTAGTGGAGGAAGAAAAAGTCGTAGTTGTCGAATTCCGCGACGTAGCGCTGGCATTGCTCGGCGATGGTCTGCGGGCCTTCGATCTTGTTCATGCCCACGAGCTGCGCCAGGCCCTTATACATTGGATACACCGCGAGGGCGGCGGGCTTGAGCTGGTAGCGTTGCTCGAAACTGGGAATCTCCGGCTGGTGCGCGATGCCGCGCATGAGGAAGCCATTGGCCTTCGGGTGGCTGGCCAGCACCGGCAGTGCCTTCTTGTAAAACTCCGCGATGAGTTTCGCGGTCTTCTTCTGCTTGGCGTTCTTCGGGTCTTCGGGTTTGGCCTCGACGAGCTTCAAGCCCTCGCGGTTCGGGTCGGTGGAGCTGACCGGTCCTTCCAAGCCTTTGCCTCGGAAGATGACGACGAAACGGTGTTCCTTGCCAGCCTTGATGATGACCTGCGCGTCGCCGATTTTTTTGATTTTCTTCGCGAGCAACTCGCACAACTCCTCGCAAACTTCCGTGGCGATGCGGCCAGCGCGGCGGTCAGTGACGACGCCTTTCTTGTCCAGCGTGCAGAAATTGGCGCGCGCAGCGACATCGCCAGCTTTCAACTCCATCCCCAGACCGAGCGCTTCAATGACACCGCGGCCCACTTCGAACTCCAGCGGATCGTAGCCGAACAGCCCGAGGTGACCGGGGCCGCTGCCGGGCGTAATGCCGGGCGCGACGGGAATCATACGGCCTTGGGCGCAGCCAGACTGCACGAGCGCGTCGAGGTTCGGCGTGGTAGCGGCTTCGAGCGGGGTCATGTTACCCGTGGCGGCGGTGGCGATGTCACCGAGGCCGTCGAGCACGATGAGCGCGAGTTTCGCGCCGGTCTTGATGGTCAGCGAGGAATAGAGTTCTTCGAGTTTCATGGTCGAGTTCAGTTCAAATTGTTCGAGCGGAGCTTGGGCGCGCCGTGCGGGCTTTGGAATTCCCCTGAGCGGAGCACCGGGCGGAATATGGTGGCAAGGGAAATGGCGCGTCAACGGTTTTGCCGTGACGGCTCGGTGCAAAAAAGAGCGGCCGCATCGCTACGGCCGCTCGTGGCACAGAAGTTTGCCAGCGTCAGGCGGAAATCGCCGGCACCACGAAGGGCTTGCGATAGTCGCGCGTGAGCAGCTTGTCCGCATCGGCGTTGCCGATGAAGGTCTCGGCCTTTCCGTTCATCTTGAGCACGGGGCCGAGCGTGAGCTTGTCGGTGTCAATGTTGACCTCGTTGGCTTTGAGGTGCTCGAACATGCGCTCGACGGTTGCAGTGGCTTCGCGGTCGCCCTTGATCTGCTCGCGAATCGCCCCGGGCGCAGCGAGCTGACCCAAGCGATGCGAGATGTTGCCCGTGTGGCAGAGCGCGCTGGAGAGGTGGCCTTCGAGGATGTCGGCGTAGAGATCTTTGTGGTTCCGGCTGCGCACAGCTTCGACGAAGTTCTTGAAGTGCGGACCCTCGCCACCCTTCTCTTCTTTCCAAGATTTAATCAGCTTGCCGGCCTTGTCATAGGCGGAGGAACTGGTGTAGCTGGGCACGGTGATGTGGCCACCTTCGCAATGGACGACGACGCCGATTTTTGCGCCCATGAAACTGTCCATGTCCTTGTTGTCCTTGGCCGAAGACAAGCCGCGCACCTCGAAGATGAGCGGGGCCTTGGCGTAGTCATGATAGATGACCTGGGTGTTGGGCGTCTCGCCGTCGTCCTTGTAGCCGAGCCGGCCACCGACGCTCCAGACGCGCGGGCTGAGTTCCATCTCGCCGGTGAACCAGCGGCCAATGTCCATCTGGTGAATGCCCTGGTTGCCGAGGTCGCCGTTGCCGTAGTTCCAGATCCAGTGCCAGTCGTAATGCAGGCGCTTGCGGCGCACCTCGTCCTTAGGCGCGGGGCCGCACCAAAGGTCGAAGTCGATGCCGGCGGGGATGGGCTGGGCTGCTTCAGAGAGGCCAATGCTGGCGCGCGGTTTGTAGCACAAGCCGCGAACCGCGATGATTTTCCCAAGCTGGCCTGATTGGACAAACTTAACCGCCTCGCCGATGCCGGTGCGCGACGCACGGCTCTGCGTCCCCGTCTGCACGATCTTTTTGTATTTGCGAGCCGCGTTCACGAGCTGGCGGCCTTCCCAAACGTTGTGCGAAACGGGCTTCTCGACGTAAACATCCTTGCCCGCCTGCACGGCCCAGATGGCCGCGAGGGAATGCCAGTGGTTGGGCGTCGCGATGGACACGATGTCGATGTCCTTGTTCTCCAGAACTTTTCGGATGTCCGTGTAGGCCGTGACCTTCACGCCCTTCTTGTCCTGCGCGTCTACGCCCTTGCGCAACACTGTCTGATCCACATCGCACAGCGCGGCGATACGCACACCGGAGTCCTTCAGGCCGCTCAACGCGCCGATGTGCGACTGGCCACGACCGTTGAAGCCGACGACAACGGAGTTGAGAGTGTCGCCCGGGCTTTTTTGCGCCCAAGAAGTGGGCGCGATG
>RFVF01000146.1 GCA_009922615.1 Pseudomonadota bacterium | reverse complement strand
GCCCGCCGGCCGGCGGGCCCGCGCGCACTTAGCCACGTTTGCACGCAAACATAGGCCGCCGCAAGCGCAATGCCGCTGCAAACCGCAATGCCACCGCAAGCCAGCGAAGCCCCGCCGGGGTCTAACGCCGAGCGGGTCGTGAAGGACGTGTCCGTCATTGCCATGGTCATTGTTATCGCCGTCATCCTTATCGTGGCCGTGAGCGTCTCGCTGCTCGTGAAGCTCCTCCGCGGCCTCGTAGACAATGCCGGGAAGGTCGCGCCGTCCTTCGAGTGCACGGCCTGGCTCTTGCAGCGCCAGCAGAGCTACCTCAGTGGCCGCCCCCCGCCGACGAACCCGGCGACAAACAAGGCCTACACAATCTGCGAGGCGACGAAACAGGCCATCAATGACGCCCAGCTCCCCGCAAACGCCTCGGTCTGCCCTGTGCGGAAGGCCCCGCCCGACGTCCACCAGCAGAGCCCCTATGTCTCCTACATGGCGTCGCAGGGCTGCTCTGGCGCTTGAGCCAGAGGCGCCGGGCGCCCATTTTGCGCCAGCATTGTTTTCGCGAGCCGTATAGGCGCTGCAAGCCGGACAACGCATTGGCCTTGCACACAACCACCATGGCCGACAACCAAGGTTTTGATGATCTGTTCAACGACGGGCTCTTCCGCACAAGCCTCAACAACTCCCGGCTTGAGCGGCCGCGCATGTGGCCCAAGTCGGTATCAGAGATGCGCAACTACACCGTGTACGGGGGCCAGGGCATGACCGGCGCCCCTAACACCGGCCACAGCGAGTTCATGGTGCGCCGGCCTTTGCCCGAGGCTGCGCCCAAACGCGGGGAGTGGCACTACCACCATGGCCGGCAAAACTGGGTCTGGGTCGATACGCATTAAGCGCGCGCCACAAAAGAGCGCCGAGGCCCGCCACTCAGCGCCGGGCCTCGAGCGCCGCGACGCGCAGCTCCAGCTTTTTGGAGTGCTCAGCGAGCTTGCGGATGTTTTCGTTGAGCCCCTTCACCGCGACCTCGAGCGACTGCATCATCACCATCACCCCCGCGTCGGTCTTGACGTAGAACTTTGCCACGTCCTCGTACGCGACGAGCCACTGCTGGTAGTCCCGGGACTTGTCGTTGAAGCCGTTCTGTAGCTTCACGAAGCGTTTTTCGACCGCGCCCCCCTTTGGCTTGTGGTCAAAGGGGTTTTTCAAGACAAAGCCCCCGGGCCGGAAGCCGTCGGTCTTCAAGATGTACCGCACATGGGTGCCGTATCGGATGTGTTCCCAGTACTCGGGGGGGATCTCGAGGTAGCCGTTGAGCTTTTCAGCCTGCTCCTCGGCCGTCCAGACACGGGCCCCCCGTGGGCGGTCGGGCCCCCCGTCGCGCCCCTCAAGATCGAACGGGTTCTTGTCTGCGTGCGCCATGCCGCTGCTGGGTGAAATATGAAAGGGGGTGCGGACTTTAATACCGCCGAGCACAATACCATGGACTCGGGCAGAGTTGCCGAGGAAGACACCAAAGGCGTTGAGTTTGTCTGTGCCCGCCTCTGCAGCCTCTGCCTAGCCGAGCCGGCGTCTCATGGGCCCCTCCTCTGCCGCCACCTCGCCGCCCACAAGGCAAATAAAGCCGACGAAGAAGACCTCGACGCCGAAGACGACCTCGACGACGAAGACGACCTCGACGACGAAGACGACCTCGACGACGAAGACGACCTCGACGACGACGAAGACGACGCCGACGAAGGCGACCTCGACGATGAAGACGACCTCGACGCCGACCTCGACGACGAAGACAGCGACGCCGACCTCGACGACGACGAGAGCGACAGCTCATTCCTGAGCGACGAAGAAGTCGAGGATGCATTTGCGTTGATGGACCTCTCGCACGCCGAGCGCCAAGAAGTGCGCCAGAAACTCCTACTTGGCGTAGCGCCCGACTCGATCCCAAACCTCGCTGATGCGATTGTCCAGCTTAACTCGGAGAGAGACTCCGAGGATGCCGAGCTTGCAGAGGAAGAAGAACTTGAGGTCGAAAAAGAGGCTTTGGAGGAAGACTCCGCCACCAGAGAAATGCTCAAGGAGTCCCAGGGCACCCTCGAGGCCCTCTGCGCCAAGGCAACAGAGGGCGACGAAAATCCCTTGATCATCAGGTATAAGCGACCCCGAAACTTCGACACCCTCCTCTGCCCCGGCGCAGAGGGCCTCGAGGATGCCCTGGGACTCCTTGAGGCGACTGAGGAGAAGATCATAGAGCTCGAGAACTTCTTCGAGCGAAAAAGCGAAGCCTACGAGACGATGTGTGGCCTCGCCGACATGTATATTGAGCTTCGCGACACAGCCGAGCATCCCATGGATGACCCGCGCCTTGCAGCCAGCGACGCCGCTGTGCTACTCCTCGAAAACTTCGAGTGCGCCCCCAGCACCGTCGACATCCTCCGAAATGGGATCGCGACTCTTGAGGCCACGGCGAGCGCAGCGCAACGTGCAACGCTTAAGCGCAAGCGCATCGATTACGAGGCGCTGGAAGAGATCCGCGCGGAGCAGCGCAGCACAGGATTAATTATCGACGAGCACGCATTCGCCCGCCTCGCCCACGAGGTTGCCCAGGAAGTTAAAGAAGGGGTCAAAATTACATCCGACGCATGCGCCGCGCTTCAGGTCGCCACCGAGGATTATCTTACCGGCCTCTTCACAGACACCAACCTTGCAGCAATCCACGCTCAGCGCATCACAATCGAGCCGAAGGATATTCAGCTCGCCCGCAGGCTTCGCGGTGAGCGAAGTTGAATGAGGTCGCCCGATGGTTACGCACTGCTGCTGGGCGAAAATTAGGCATGCGTGTTTTTTTCATCAACGCGCTACGGTTATTAAGACGCAGGCTAAGACGCAGGCTAAGACGCAGGCTAAGACACAAGCTAAGACGCAAGCTAAGACGCAAGCTAAGACGCAAGCTAAGACGCAGGCTAAGACACAAGCTAAGACACAAGCTAAGACGCAAGCTAAGACGCAGGCTAAGACGCAGGCTAAGACACAGGCTAAGACACAAGCTAAGACACAGGCTAAGACACAGGCTAAGACACAAGCTAAGACACAGGCTAAGACGCAGGCTAAAGCATAATGCTAGGCGGGCTAGACCGAAGAGTCCCGCAGAGCATGTTGTTGTGGAAGGCAACCATTCGGAAGTGCTCGCCGGCACGCCTATGGCGGCCGGTCGCCTGGTGTCGCGCGTACCACGCGGCCTTGACGACAGCCCTGTGACGCCGGGCGCATAGGGCGACAGATCGTGGCACAATGCTCTTGTCGTCACCCCTCTTCCCGGCCGGCACCGCCCGCTGTGCGTGCGTGGGCCCGCTGTGATCCCGTTCCTATGGTTAGAACCCCCTAAGGGTGGGGCCGAACCTGCCAGCATGTTTATGCAATACGGCTAGCGTCCGGAACTACCACCCGATTGTCCATCATCACTTCCATTGCCGCCGAGTAAAGTTATAACCCCTCTGCGTGGGGCGCAGGAAATGCGCCCCAGGGCTTTATATTAAGCCACAAGCTTCTTCAGTTTTGGAGTTTGTGCCTTTTTTTAGTCTCTGGCGCACAACTGAATCAGTTTGCACGCCTCCTATACTGCTCACCCAATGGCGGAACACTCGCAGAAGCCCGCTGCCACCCCATCGTCGGAGAGCGATTCCTCGAAGTCGCAGTCAGCCCCCAAGGCGCGCAAAACATGCGACATTTCTGACTGGGCTAAGGCCCAGTATATTAAGCATGTAGGCCTCGCCAACGTTGAAGGCGGCACGAGATTTAAGCGATTCGTCAAGACATTTCCAGCGCAAAGCGAGGTTCCAAGGTATCCTTTCCCATCGTCGGGGCGGGAGCGCGTTCTAGGCGGTTTCACGGCATTAAAATTCCGCTACCCCATTGGGTCTGATGGCTACTCCTGCCTCGCCATGACCGCGAAGGTCGACGGGGTGAGCGCCCACTTCGGCTACGCCTACTGGCGCCGGGGGCAAGAGGCCGAGGCCCCGGAGTACATCTGCATCTCACCCACGTTTGACTCGCGAGACGGGGAGTATCGCCGCCGCTTCATCCGTGGACCCGTCTTCCTCGAGTCGTATGAGCGGCTTGCGTCAGACCTTATTCCTTATGAGGAGGCAGTCCTCGCAATGGTTAGAGGCCCCCTTGAGCTGACATCGATCGCCTATCCTGAAACCGCCTCCGAAGGCATCATTACCCAGGCTAGCGATCTCCGTCTGCCAGTCTTGGCGTTCACAGTTGCACTCATGTTGGACCTCTGGGAGACCCAGAAAGGGTTACTAATGGCCCACACAAGCAATGCCTACGTAACGCTCTTGACCAAGATTGCAAAAATGTGGCCAAGTCTCCTACGTGACCGTTTGTGTGCGTCCCACCTTTCGGGTTTGTTCCGCCGGGGGGCCACACAGTTGTTAACCGTCCAGTGCGGCCAGAAGCTCGTGCCGATGTACACTCGTGAGGTAATGCAGCCGCTCGACTACAACCTTGCCGCCTGGCGCGAGCTCGCCGTCACCCGTCTAGTCGGCGACCTCGTCCTTAACTTCGTGTCCCCCAGTTTCGCCCTCTACAACCAGTGGACATACATCGAGGGGGCCGACGCATCGCTGTTCGAAAACAAGGCCATGGAGGGGCGTTATGTCCGCGGTAGCGCCGTCGACGTTGCGATGCGCCCCCTCCGCGAAGCCCGGCGCCTCCTCAGCGGCGCCGAACAGAACTACCACACCGAAGAGCTCAGCGCCCGTTTCTACGAGAGCCTCGAGTATGCGCAGAGCTACCTGCACATGTCGCCCATCGCCCTCGCACACACGATGGAGGACGTTGGCTGGTCAATGCAATCTCTCTCGAGTTATGTGCGCTTTGCTTCAGACCAGTGGCCCGCCGCCGTCGAAGCATTTGCCGACCCCGACACTGCGGCGCGCCACCTCTTCGAGCTTGCCTACGCAGCCCACTGCCTCCATACGAAGACCGGCATCGCCCACACGGACCTCCACACCAACAACATGACCTTCTATATGTGGGGGCTCGCCGATGTGCACAAGGTAGAGACAAGCGGCGCCTCAACATACACCCCCTACTATGACGACCCGTTTGTCGCCTACGTCGCGGGCCCCCGCGGTGAGGCCGACACCTACGTCTTCCCCGGCGCCGGCGACAGCGCCTGTATCATTGACTACAGCCGCTGCATCCTCGGCCCGGCCTTCCGCCGGCGCCTCGAAGAAGGGCGCTCGCCCCAGTACGCGATAAACTTCTACCGCGACCAGGTCAACCGCGTGATGCGGGCGTTCCACCGCTACGCCCCCGAGTACGTCGCGGCCCACCAGGATGCCATCAAAGCGGCGGTCCTCGCAAACTTCGAGGCCGCCTTCCCGGTCCTCTGCGCCGTCGACTTCATCGCGATCGGCGCGAATATTGGCGAGCTACTGCTCGATGCCGCCCAGCCCCTCGTAGACGAGGTCCGCCCCTTTATGGTCGCCCATGAGGCCAGCGCGCTCGCCCTTCGGCTCGAGGAGGCCGGGCGCGAGCTGCTGATCACGGGCCTTCACGACCTTGCCGAGTCGGCGGGCGCGCGGCGGGAGATGAATACGCCCAAGCCCCCCGGCGACACAGTCCTCGAGCGTGTCTTCGGCGAGTGGCTCTTCCCCCGCTGGGCCGCCCGCGCACCGGGCCGCATTCGCACGGCCCAGCTCGTCGACGCCTACAACTACAACAACGATATGGATCGGTACAGCGGGTCCGACTACGCCAAGTACCCGCCCTGGGGGCGCCTCGACGAGCTCGAGCGCCACCTCGGCGAGTACAAGCTGACCGATCTCTTCGAGCGGGGCGTGGAGCCCTTCCTGGCGGCTCTCCGGCCCGGAGCTCGCGTCGAGGTCATTGCCGAGCAGATCCGCGCCCGGCAGGAAAAGCTCGACGGCAAGCCGGTCTCGGCCGCGAGCTCGTGGATCGACGAATAGTCGCAAAGCCCGGCATTTTTTGCAAAATGCAATTGAATTGTATTCTAACTAAGCACACTTACCATGGAAGGCATCATCACCGTACTGCAGACCTACAACCTGTCCGGGCTCATCCGGGACCCCCAGGGGCCGAAAAGCTCAGAGATTGGCGACGAGATCCGCAAGCCCTATCAAGCGGACCCTGCCTCGAGGCGCGCGACACAGGTTTCCGACGGGATGGCCGCGTTTGATTCGCTGGTGCTCAGCCACGCGTATCTGACGGGCGATGATGTCCGCAATGCGGTGCGCCTCGCACTGGCGCGCGAAGTTGACGCCTTCGGGCCGGCGCCCGAAGGCAGCCTGCTCGCAGACTTGCTATCGCTATTCGGCAAGTAGGCGTTGCGCGGGGCTTGCTAGCGCCATTTGGCAAGTAGGCGTTGCGCGGGGCTTGCTAGCGCCATTTGGCAAGTAGGCGTCGCGCGGGGCTTGCTAGCACTGAGTGGGCTCGCGCCGTTTTTTTAGCCAGAGGGTTTGTGCACTCACCCAGAACGGATAATTACAAATTGAATAGGTCTGCGGCCTTCATACGAGACATCCGGGCGTTCAAGCCGAGGGATGCGTTTCTGTCCAACTTGCGGCCGGGTCATGATCCGGGACCCCTCCTCTGGCGAGGTCTTCTTTCGGTGCCACTGCGGCGTCTCGGAGAAGGGCGACCCCAGCGATGCGCGCGTCAGCGGCGCGGTCCTCGGCGCCGGCGAGACGACCGAAATGTACCGCCGCCTGATCCTGACGGCCCCCTACGACCGGACCAACCAGCTTGTCCGGCGCCCCTGCGAGAAGTGCGGCCTCGACTACATGGTCCAGATTCGCGTCGGCGCCGCCGAGATGGTCATCAATAGGTGTAAGTGCGGCTTCGAGGAGGGCGGCCTCGGCGTGAGGGAGACAAAATGATTGCCGCGCTCGGGCCGGCCCGTCAACTTGGCGCCGGCGGCAGTCCGCACTTTGTCCTGTAGTAGTCCATCGAGTAGCCCTGCTGCTCCATCGACTCGACGTAGGCGCGACATTTTGCCAGGGGGTCGGCGTAGGTCTCGAAGGCCGACCCCCTGTAAGGGTCATTTGCCTCGAGCCGCTGCCGTTCCGCCTCCTTCTTCTGCTGCGCGAGGTAAGGCGCCTTCTTCAGGCTCTGCGAAGCCGCCCACATGAGGGCGGCGAAGACGATGACGAGGAAAGCGAACATCACGATGACAAAGAGGTCGGGGTTCATCAAATAGTCGACGCTGACAGGTAACGGGCTCGGGCTTGTTTTTGGCGACTTCCAGATCGAGCCCTGAGCATGGGCTTTGCCAATCGGGTACTGGGGGGTCATGCCCATCGTCTGCTCCAGGTCGATCCGCTTAAAGTAGACGTTGTTGCCAGCCCCACCCCCGTCGCCTGACTTGTTCCAGAGGCAGCGCTCAAAGTCGGGCCAGGCGATCTTCGTCGCGCCGGGGGCGGCGCCCGGGTAAGCGGTGGCCAGTGCGCTCTCGTTGTTTAGGATAATCGTCTGGAGCGTCTTTTCGGTGCCCTGCCGCATAGCCTTGTTGGTTGCGCTCTCGAAGAGATTGGCCGGAGAGTACTGCTTTTCAAAGAGGTTGAAACGGGCATTTGCTGCATTCGGCACTGAACACGCCACCTCTGGCGGCGCCGGCGTTGTTGAGTCGCTGCAGCCAGTCGGCGCAGATTTTCCGGCTGTTAAGGCGGCACACATCCCGCAGCTGAAAGCTTTGCCCGTGTCGCGG
>RFVF01000145.1 GCA_009922615.1 Pseudomonadota bacterium | reverse complement strand
GCGTCACACCGCGCACGTCGCAGGTTCGTTGCAGAAACGCGTCGATCGCCGCCTCGTCCATGCTCGTGCGCGCCGCATTCCAAGTGAAGTTTGGTCCGTGCTGGAGCAGACTCTCGTGCTAACGCCCTCGTCGTTCGGCCTCCAGCCCTATCGCTTCCTCGTTGTGCAAGACCCGGCGATGCGGGCGAAGCTGCTACCCCAGTCATGGGGCCAGAAGCAAGTCGTGGACGCCTCGCACTTCGTCGTCTTCGCGGCGCGCACGAGCATGGACGAGGCGGCGATCGACGCGTTTCTGCAACGAACCTGCGACGTGCGCGGTGTGACGCGGGAGTCGCTGGCGGGCTATCGCGGGATGATGACGGGGATGTTGTTGAGCGACGGCTTCAAGCCGCAAGTCCCGCACTGGGCCGCACATCAGGCATACATCGCGTTGGGAAATTTGATGACGGCGGCCGCGCTGGTGGGCGTGGATGCGTGTCCGATGGAAGGGTTGGTGCCCGTCGAGTATGACAAACTGCTCGGCCTCACCGGCTCAGGCTTCGGCACCGTCGTCGCCTGCGCGCTGGGCTACCGCACCGCGTCGGACAAATACGCCACGTTGCCCAAGGTGCGGTTCCCGGCGGGGGATTTGGTGAAACACGTCTGAACTCAGCGCAGCGGCTTGGCCGTGCGCCTGGGTTGAAACTACAGCTTCGTGATGTGCGCCGCGTCCACGAGACTCATGCAGCCCTTCTGGTCCACGATGATGACCGTGCCGCCGACCGGCGGGATCAGTAGAAAATCGGGATGCGGCCCGTGCAGCGCGTCGCCATTGGTGGCGCGCACGGTGAAGGGTTTGAAGGGCTGGGCACGATTGATCTGGCGGATTTCGTCGATGCACATGGCTGGGCCTTTCGAGAATTGCTGGTTCACTGTTAAACTCCCCAACCCTCAAATGCCGCAATGATCACGCTCCGACCCGCCGCCGAACGCGGCCACGCCGAACACGGCTGGCTCGATTCCTGGCACACGTTCTCCTTCGCCGATTACCACGATCCGCAGTGGATGCGTTTCCGCACCTTGCGCGTGCTCAATGACGACGTGATCGCGGGCGGCGGGGGCTTCGACCTGCATCCGCATCGGGACATGGAGATCATCACCTACGTCATCCGCGGTGCACTGCGACACCGCGACAGCCTGGGCAACACCGCCGTGATGCGCGCGGGCGACGCTCAGCAGATGAGCGCCGGCACCGGCGTGCTGCACAGTGAGTTCAACGACTCGCCCACCGAGCCGGTGCGGTTGTTACAAACGTGGATTATTCCCGCGGTCAAGGCGGTCAAGCCGCGTTATGCGGAGAAGTCGTTTGCCCAGGCGGCGGCGGGTCAGTTCCACCTCCTCGCCAGCGACGGCGGTCGCGACGGGAGTCTCGCCATCCATCAGGACGCTGACGTTTGGCTCGCAAAATTCGCCGGGGGCGAAACCCTTTCGTTGCCCTTGCGGCCCGGCCGCCACGCGTGGGTGCAAGTGGCCGAGGGTGAACTCACCTTGAACGGCTCGCCATTGCGCGAGGGTGATGGCGCGGGCGTGTCCGACGAAACCGGGTTGACCCTCACCGCGCGCGGAGCCGCGCAAGTGCTGGTGTTTGACTTGAACTGACCGGCGCGGCGGCGGACACTGCGCCCATGAGTGGCACCACGACACGCCAGCGCCCCGGCGGCCCGGTGAAGCAGTTCTCGGTCTTCACGCCCAACCGCCTCGGACGGCTGCACACGCTCACCACGTTGCTCGCCTCGCGCAACGTCCACATCCTCGCGCTCACGGTTCTCGACACCACGGACAGCTCGATCATTCGGCTGGTCGTGGACGACCCCGAGGCCGCGCGCGACCTGCTCTTGGAGCACGGCTTCCCCTTTAGCGAATGCGACCTGCTCGTCGTGGAAATTGAATCCGAAACGCGCCTCAAGGACGTGCTCGCCGCCCTCCTGCAAGCCGAGATCAACATCCACTACATCTACTCGTTCATGACGCGCTCGCAGGATGCGACGGCGCTTGCGCTGAATCTTGAAGATCGCGAAGTGGCCGAAGATGCGCTCCGCAAACACCAGTTCAAGGTGCTCGGCCAGGCGGACATTTCGCGCTGAAAATCCCCGATGAAACCGCGCCTCTACGAATACAAGAACTGCGACACGTGCCGTCGCGCGAAGAAATTTCTGGTGGCCAAGGGCGTGGAGTTCGAGGCCATTCCCATCCGTGAGCAGCCGCCCACGAAAGCCGAGTTGAAGCGGATGCTGGCGATTTACAGTGGCGAGCTTCGGCGGCTCTTCAACACCTCCGGCGGCGATTACAAGGCGATGAAACTCGCCGAGCGCCTGCCGACCCTGACCGAAGCCGAAGCCCTCGCGCTACTAGCCGCCAACGGCAACTTGGTGAAGCGGCCCTTCCTGCTTACGGATACTTGCGGCCTCGTCGGTTTCAAGGAGGCGGAGTGGCAGGCGTTGCTGGCGACGTAATGAGCTCTCATGGACGTGATGGTTTCAACCGAATCACCGAGCTGTCCCAAGTGCGGTTCGGACCGCGTTGACTACGAGAAGTTCGGTCGCCCGTGGGGAAAGAAGGCAGTGTGCTTCATCACCTTTGCGGTTTGCTACCTGGCCGCCAGCGTGATCGCGATCGCCGTGGAAACCAACACTCTCCCCGCTGACTCACCGGCCTGGCTGAAGGCTGTCGCCCACTACCTAGAGGCCTCCGAACTCGGCCGGCTCATCATCGTGGGAGCCGTGATCATGGTGGTCATTGCCTACATGTTGCTCGAAGGGATGGTCGATGCGGTGGGCACCGTGGCGAAATGGCTCGGTTCGCACGAGCGCCGTTGCCGGCTTTGCGGTCATCGCTGGCCGGTCACTTAGGCGTTTCATTCCACTCGCCAGCCCGGGACTTCCTTTGCATCTTTCCGGCTGTCGTTCATGAATCTTCGCAATTTTTTCTGCCTCTTTGCCTTGGCTGCCGCCGCGATCGCCCAGCCGATTGACCCGGCGAAGCTCAACACCATGATCGAGGCGCTCACCCGCCTCGGTCCGGAAGCGGTCAACGCGAACCCCAAGCTCAAGGACGCCCTCGGCAAGGTCCTCGCCGCCACGCGCGGCACGCCCCAGTTCGTGCAGCTCGTGCAGCAATTCCAGGTCGCCGACCAGAACGCGGGCCTGATTGAGGTCGCGGTGAAAAACCCTGCGGATGAATCCGGCGTCACCGCGCTCCGCCTCGTGCTCGCCACCGGCGACCACGCCGCGCTCACCGCCGCCTTGTCTGGCAAGGACACCACCAACGCCACCAAACTCGTCGAGGCGCTCGGCAACACCGGCGCGAAACAGCTACCGGCGCTTCTGCTCCCGCTCATTTCCGACGTGAAGCGCGATGCCGGCCTCCGCAAGCAGGCCGTCCGCGCCTTGGCGCGCACGCAGGAGGGGGCCAGCGGCCTGCTCCGGCTCGCCCGCGAAGACCAGCTCCCGGCGGACCTGAAGTTCACTGCGACGACGGAGTTGAATGCTGTGCGCTGGCCGGAACTGAAGGCCGAGGCTGCGAAGCTCCTGCCGCCCCCGCCGGGTCAGGGCGACAAGGCGCTTCCGCCGGTCGCCGAGTTGTTCGCGATGAAGGGCGATGCGAAGCGTGGCGCGGAAGTTTTCTCCCGCGAGACTGTGGGCTGCGCGAAGTGTCACGTGGTGAACGGGCAGGGCGTGGATTTTGGCCCGGCCTTGTCCGAGATCGGCACCAAGCTGCCCAAGGACGCGCTGCTTGAATCCATTCTAGATCCGAGCGCAGGCATTTCCTTCGGCTTCGAGGCGTGGTCGGTCGAGACCAAGGCGGGCGAGGAATTCTTCGGCCTCATTGTGAGCGAGACGGGCGAGGAGCTCTCCGTGAAAACCGTGGGCGGCGCGGTGACGAAGCTCAAGAAAGCCGACATCGCCCGCCGCCAGCAAAGCAAAATCTCCATCATGCCCACCGGCCTGCAACAGACCATGACCACTCAAGAACTGGCCGATCTGTTGGAATATCTGACCACGCTCCGGAAAAAATAACTGGGTGCGTGCTTGACTGCGTCGGGCCGGTCGTCTACTCAAGCAGGTCGTGTGGGCACCAGTGGTGTTCGCACACGGATGGAATCCCCCGCACCCGATCAGCCCAAACTCATGGGTTTATTGGTGAACGCTGACCGGAAAAAGGCTTTCCCTCCATTGACCCGCCAGCAATGGCGTTTTGAACCAGCAAACGAGCACGCAATGAACAAGCTAGATACCACTCCGTTCCCGCACGATCCGACCCACGATGAAATCGCCCTGTGCGCTTTCCTTCTCTGGGAAAAGGAAGGCCGCCAACCGGGCCGCGAACAAACCTACTGGCTGCAAGCCGAGGCCCAGCTTCGGGCTGCCCGCCAGCAGGAAATCGAACTCCTCGCTGCCAAGGCCGCGCGTCCTTGGCCCCCGGCCGTGACGGTTCCAGCCGCGGCCAAGGCCGCCCGTAGCCGTGCCATCACTCCCGCCTCTCCCCGGCCGACCCGCATGGCTCCCTCCAGCCGCACGGTGACGACCGCTCCGGTGGCAGCCCCGAAGTCGGCCGCCCGCCGCTCGGTCAAACCCGTCAGCTCTACCCCGGCTCGCAAGTCGGTGGCGCGTGCCCGGGTCTGAGTGCCGTCACGCTCGACCGGCAGCAAGCCAGGTGGCTTGGATGCCAACAAAAGGCTCGCCAACCGGGGGCTTGGCCGTAAGTTTCGTCTGCGGCTTCAGATGCTCGCATGACGAAAGAAACGCTCCAGAAAATCCAAGAATTGCGCGAGGACAAGCGCAACATCCCCGTCGCGCTGCACGTCGGTTCCACCGTCGCCCTTCTTGCGCTCGCGCTCGTGGCGATGAAGCTCTGGCCGCTGTGGCCGGTCTGGGTCGCGGCCTTCGTCGTCATCGGCTTCATGCAGTATCGCCTCGTGATGGCCATCCACGAGGCGACGCACAAGAACCTGTTCTTCCCGACGGCGGTGAACGAGGCGATGGGCAAGGGCCTGAGCGGCCTGCTGGGCATGAACTTCCTCCTCTACCGGAAGTCCCACCTCCAGCACCACAAGTCCCCGCAGAAAATCGGCGAGGACGTGGACGCGCCGCTCTATAGCCCGCCGCTGCGCGTGAAGCCCGGCCTGCCGCGTGCGTGGGCGCTGCTCACCGGCGTGGTCGTCTCCCTCTTCCGCAAAGTCATCCGCAAGTTCACCACCCGTGCGCAGTTCGGCAGCAAGACCATCGAGACCGAGCGCGATTGGGTGCAACTCGGCCTCATCTTGGCCGGCCAAGCCGCGCTCTTCGCGCTGTTCGCCACGCAATTCCACTGGTGGGCCTACTTCACACACTGGCTCGCGCCGCTGGTGCTAATCGCGCAGCTCCTCGACGAGGTTCGCATCTTCGTCGAGCATGGCTACTGGTTCCTGCACACGACCGACCCCGCGCCGCTGGACGACTTGGAGCAGGCCACCGTGGACATTGAGGCGACCTTTCTGGAGGCCTACCTCATCGCGCCCTTCGGCTTCGACACCCATCTGGCGCACCATACCCAGCTCGGCGTGCCCTTCTACAACCTCCGCAAGCTCTCGCGGGTGCTGCAAGAGAACGAACCCGGCTACCTCCAACCCATCCGCCGCAGCTATCTCGCGGTCTTGTGGGAAATGATCAACGCGGAGCCGAAGGTGGCGCATGGGGCGGCGAAGGCGGCGTGAGATTTTTAAACACCCTAGGTCTGGTTGCGCTTTGGAAGTTGAACGTTGGGCGTTGAACGTTGAACGTTTCCCCATGTCTGGCACCACCGGCACCGACGGCCATTGTCTCCTCTGCGGCGAACGCGGCTGGACGCTTGTCTCCCGCACCGACGACAAGGAATACCACGCCCGCCCCGGCGAGTTTGACATCGTCCGCTGCTGGAAGTGCGGCCACGTCTATCTCAACCCGCTGCCCGCGCCCGAGGAAGTCGCCGCGCTCTATCCGCCGACCTACTACACGGTCAACCCCAACTCCCCGCTTTTCCACGAGAGCCAGCTCATCCGCTGGAAGATGGGCAAGGACGCCCGCGATTTCCGCGCCCGCTGGGGCGAGCGGCGCTTCACCAACCTCATCGACATCGGCTGCGGCGACGTGAAGCGCATCGCCGCCTATCGCGATGCGTATGCCGATTGCGGCGCGCAAGCCACCGCGTTCGACTTGCTCTTCAGCGACCGCGCGCGGTCCTTGGCGAAGGAGCTGAACGTCGCGTGCCGCGAAGGCAACATCGAGACGGACGTAGGGAGCTTGCCAGACAACGCGTATGACCTCGCCTTCATGCGCCAGCTCATCGAGCACCTGCGCGACCCACGTCAGGCACTGCTGAACCTGCGCCCGAAGTTGAAGCCCGGCGCGTTGCTCGTCATTGACACGCCCAACGTCGGCGGCCTCGACTTCGATCTGTTTCACAATTCCTACTGGGCCGGCTTCCACACGCCGCGCCACTTCCACCTGTTCAACCAAGGCTCGCTCACGCAGCTCGTGCAGGAAGCCGGGTTCAAGGTCATTGACCGTGGCTACCTGCCGTCCATCGGCTTTTGGATCATCAGCCTGCGGGTGAAGTTCGGTTTGGATTGCGTGGAGGAAGGCGGCTGGCCGTGGCGACACATCAGCCTGAAGAACATCGCGTTCAGCGGCGGCTTCACGGTGCTGGACACGCTGTGCATCAAGCTGGGGCTGGCGACCTCGAACCAGTTCGTCGTGGCGGTGAAAGAGTGAATGCGCGTAGTCGCAACCTTCAGGTTGCGAATCAGAACCTGTAGCGGTGCTCTATGAGCGCCGAGTTGGGCAATGGCGGTCACAGACCGCCGCTACAGCGCGAATCGCAGGCTGAAGCCTGCGACTACTCTTGGTCGCACCGAGACCGTTGCCCCTTCCCGCGCCGTCGTGTAGCCTCCGTGTCCTGATTTGGGAATTGCATCATGAGTGACGAATCGACGAACACCGAAACTAACACGGCGCCCGCGCCGGAGCCCCTCGCGCCGCCGTCGGCCGCCGAGCTGGAGGAACTCCGCGCCAAAGCCGCCAAGGCCGACGAGCATTGGGACCGCTTGCTGCGGCAGGCCGCTGAGTTCGAGAACTACAAGAAACGCGCCGCGCGGGATCGGCAGGAGGACATCCGCTACGCCAACCGTGGCCTGCTGGAGAAACTCGTCCCGGTCCTCGACAACTTCGAGATGGCTTTGGCCGCCACCAACAACGCGCAGGCCGGCTCCGCTGACGCCCTCAAGGCCGGCGTCAACATGATCCACGGCCAGTTCCGCTCCGCGTTGCTCGAAGCCGGCCTCGAAGAGCTCGATGCCACGGGCAAGGTCTTCGATCCCAACTGGCAGGAAGCGGTCTCGCATCAGGAATCCGCCGAGGTGCCCGAGGGCCAGGTCCTCCAGCAACTCCGCAAAGGCTACAAACTCCGCGACCGCCTGTTGCGTCCGGCCACCGTCATCGTCGCCAAGAAGCCCGCGGCCGAGCCCGTCACGCCATGAGCACGAAACGCGATTACTACGAGGTGCTCGGCGTCGAGCGCGGCGCGTCCGCCGAGGACATCAAGAAGGCCTACCGCAAGCTCGCGGTGAAATTTCACCCCGACAAAAACCCCGGCGACAAGGCGGCCGAGGAGAAGTTCAAGGAACTGGGCGAAGCCTACGAGGCGTTGAGTGACCCGCAGAAGCGCGGGGCCTACGACCAGTTCGGGCACGCGGCCTTCGATCCGCGCATGCGTGC
>RFVF01000144.1 GCA_009922615.1 Pseudomonadota bacterium | reverse complement strand
ATGTTCACCAAGCCGTTATTGGTGAATGCAAGAGTAGTAACACCATCGGCAGGATACATCTTTGGAATGTAGATATTGGTCGGCGAACTCCAAAGCAAGCGCACTCCAATGTTGTTTGCCGCAACAGAGATATTCGTCAGCCCCGCACCGTTGCCTGAGATCGTGCTGGCCGCGTTGGTGATGATGACGGTGCCGGTGAAGTTGTTTGTGCCGCTGCTGTAAATCCCTCCAAGGTTTGTAGATGCACCACTGACAGTTAACGATTGACTCAGTGTCGCTGCTCCATACACATTCAGGGCAGTTGTATTCAAAGCTCCCTGCGGAGAAATCGTAACACGAGCCACGTGTCCTGTGTCATAACCAGCGAAGATAGATGTGGTATTATCTGATGGATACACAAACAAATTTGTGGCAACACCAAAGTAACGATTAACAACACTACTCAAAGACACTGACGGAGAAACAGCCGCAATACACAGACTCAACCCAAGCCCCAGAAGTAAATAATGAATTCGTTTCATATCAATCACAGGCTATACGCCGCCACAAACAAACCGTTGCCAGCCAAAGTTTTCGTAGATTGCGTCGAACTCAAACATGCAGCAAGACCATTCGACAATGGAAGTCCCGCCGGAACATCATAGAATTGCACCTGACC
Source organism: Pseudomonadota bacterium (assembly GCA_009922615.1). Taxonomy (GTDB): domain Bacteria; phylum Verrucomicrobiota; class Verrucomicrobiia; order Limisphaerales; family SXTU01; genus SXTU01. The sequence continues at coordinate 7,380 of RFVF01000144.1, read as the reverse complement.
ATTAGCAACTGGCACACTAACCATCGGAACTGCAGTATTCGCAGGCACAGTCGCAGAATCAAACACCTGCAAAAACGCATCCGCTCCGCTCACATTCGTCACGCTCACGCTATAAACTTTACGAGCCGTGGCTTTCACAAAGCTTGCCTCAGCCGCTGTGCTCTTGTATTTATCCGTCGGAGCATTCGCAATCACCGTCACAGGCGAAGCGTTCTCAACACGCACAGGGTCAAACAGGCTTTCGAACTGAGGAAGGACACTTGGAGCCATAATCGTAGAAAAGTTAAATTAACCGCAGGAAAAGGGGTGTCGGTTCTTTTTATCTTGCTGAACCGAAAAGATGCAAGGTTCTCTCAGATTGCTGGACGCATCTGAAAATCAGGGAGGACTCAACTTCTTATACTCAATCGTCACAATCGCATTCGTGGTAACCGTCACAGCAAGGCCACGAACCGTGTTCATACTCACCAGATTCGGACCATTGATGCCCGTTGAAGGAGCCGTATACGCAGCCACAGTGGGAAACGTATTCGTATTCGCAGCAACAGTCGTGGTCGTAGTGAACACACCCGAGTAGATATTCGTCTGAAGATTACCAGCAGAGTTGGTAATAATCGACGTGATATTCGTCGGATACGATGTCATTGACGTATACGCAGCATTCGTATACGTCGTGGTCGTGGTGCTATTGTCAAAGAAGGTAGCGGTCGTAGCACCAACTCCCGCGCCTGCAACAGTAATCTTGCTGATGTTCACCGGATAGGTGAAGATAGCAGTAGTTCCCGCACTCAGAGAGCCGCTATACGTCAGACTCTGCGCCTTCGCGCTAGCAGCCGCAAGCAACAACCCAACACACACCAACACATTCACAAACAATTTCTTCATAGTCGACTTAATTCAGGGTTAAGGTTTTAGTTAAGGAGGCTTAGTAACTTCGCCTCCAGTGATTTACATTCGCTTAAGCAGCCACCGGATTACGAGCACCACGGAAGCGGCGGAAGAGAATCGGCAGAATACCACGTTTCTGCGTGCCAACGATTCCCACAACAGAATGCGCGATCAACTGCAAATACTCTTCGTATTTGTTGGTGTCGTTATACACATTCCCGTTTTCATCCAAACACGGAACGCTAACCTTGTCCGTCATACGAACACGACCATTCCACGGCATATCACCGAACTGCTTGGGAGGAGGACCAACCTTGATCATCTCGAACGGAGTTCCACCCGCAACGAGGAACGCGACTTCAAACTCAGCGTCAACGTAGTTGGGATTCGGAATCGTCTCACCGTAGTTCGACGCGTCAGGATTGAGTTCCTGGGTCTCAGGCGCAGGCCACGTGATATAATCAGGATTACCCGGAAGTTTCGTGGTGTCAACTTTGATACGCAGAGGCATATCTTCAAGTTTGCACATCACACGACCAAACAGGTTGCCTTTGAAACCCTTGGTGTTAAGGTTCAAATCAAGCTGCTTATACTTCAACAGCCACGGGTCATACATGAACTGGTTGTAAGCATCGCTGCCAAGAACCAGCGCATACATCTGATCAAGGGGCGAACTGTCACCATTCGGAAGCTGTGAGCCACTGAACGGACGCATACGCTGATCATCCAAATGTGAGCACGCGAGGTTAATCGCGTTCAGGCTCAAAGAGCCAACATTCGGAATACCTGCCAGAAGTGTAGCAAGATATGCGTTAGACTTACCAGTGGTGCCATCCGAAGAACCAGTGCCTTGCGGAGCGCGAACAACACCATCCTTCGCAAGACCGGGAATCATCAGATACGCAGCTTGGTGAAACACATACGAACGAGCAAAGATATCGTTGAAGCGAATAACCTGCTGGTTGATGTTCTCAAGCGTGAAGTCGATGTGATTCGTCAAGAAATCCTGGAAGTTAGGCAGGAAGTTGAAAATCGGCGACTCGAACTTTTGATGCGAAAGAGAGAAATCAGTCGTGCGTTCGCGAACGGCGATGATGTCTTTCTTTGCGGCGGAACTCAGTGCGCTGGGAAACGCATGAGCACGAAGCGTAGGAGCAAACTCCTTTTGAATAACCCGACCAAGGTTACCCATGTTTTGTTCCCACTTACGTTCTCCAAGAAGCTTAGACCAAATGGACCAAGTCTTGAACTGTTCTGCTTGCTTCGCTTGGAAGTAAACAGGCAGTTTGTTATACAAACTCCTGTCCAACTCCGTCCAAGACGTGCAAGCCTGATTATCAATCGAAGGGATTGTGATGGCAGCCATACTAACTAATCTTTCTTACTCGCTGCATTTAACACAGGCAGCAGCGGATTCCTGTTATTACGAAAGCATTCGTAACCACTGGTTGCTGCCCTGCAACGATTTGAGGCTCACGACTCCTGCCCTAGAGTCTAGTTAGAGGCTACCTGCGTTAGAGCATCAGGCATGCCAAATAACTGCCCTAAAAATAAACACGGATTGCTCTGCCGCCATGCGGCGGCATTCGCAATCCTGACCGCAGGCTTTCGGACGCACGCTGTCTTCGCGACCGCTTCCTTGACTCAGTGAAGTTACAGGCTTCGAGAGGGAAGCTTCGAGGAAGAAGAAGGCCGTCACGTTACCGTGACGGCCCACACGCTACCACGCCGGATACCAACGCCGCATCGATCAAGATGTAGCAGACTTGAATGCAGCAATGATCTCCTCAGGGGATTTGCCAGTGAGATCGATGTCAGCAGATGCAGGACGAGTGGCACTGACTGCCGCATTCGTGCGAGTCATTGTTGGTCCTGCTTTACGCGCATCGGACACGGCGGTTTGTTTAGCAGCAACTTGCTTCGCAAGGTTAGCGTTCGCGACACTTTGCGCTTTAATTGTCGCCATCGCCTTTGCGAGAAAGGGCGCAAGCGGATGATCGCGGAACTCGGCGGGGATTGCTTGGAGGACTTCCTGCACAACAGGACGATACGGATTCTTTTCGTCGTCAAGGAACCCGAAGAGTTTCTTTTCGTAAGATTGAATCCCACCGATCAACTCTTGGCGACGCTGCGCAAACGATTGCTGAACCATTTGCAGCTGTTGATTGTGCTGCGAATGCAGTTGCGTCGCAAGCGTCATGTTGTTCAGAATTTCAGCTTTTGCCTCAGCAGTTGCACGCTGCGGCTTGCCTTCGACGTAGCGACCATTCGCATCGATCAACAAAGGTTTGTAATCCTCACCTTTCTCAATCGCCGCAAACTGCTTCGCCCAATATCCGCGCTCAAACTCAAGACGTTGAACTGTCGAGGAGAGTTGCGAGAATTGTGGAGAAAGCGTGTAAGCCTGCTCATGATCAAACACGCCTTTCGGCATGGCTTCTTTCACGGCTTTCTCACGTTGTTCGATTTCCTTCTCGCGCTCAACGATCTTTTTGTGAGCGTCATATACCGGACGCAACCGAAGATACGCCTCGTTCGACATGTTCTTGAACATGTGCGCTTCATCCGCCGTAAGGCCAGTGTAATCCTTGACAACCTTCGCAGGTTGTGATTTCGGAGCCTCAGCAGCAGCAGGCGTTTCAGCGGGTTTGACAGCCGTGGTCGGCGCGGCTTGTTCTACTTTCGGCTGCGCGGCTGGTTCCTCAGACGGGTCTTCGTCAGTCCGTCCGTGCATGAAATCATCCAGACGCTCCTCGAATGACTTTGCTGGAGCAGCGGCTGGTGTCTCAGCAGCTTTTGCTGGAGCCTCTGGTTCTGCGACAGCCGCAGGTGTTTCGATCACCGGATCGATTACGATCGGCGTGTCCATTACACCACTCGGAGCGGCGGGAGTTTCAGTAGCTTGTGTTTGTATCGTTTCTTCTGGCATAATCTATCACTTTTTTGAGGGTTGCACTTTCAATCAGCAACGCTCTGATAGCAGAACTGCTACTACCATTGTCCAGCATTGCCAAATCTTTCGCTTGCGCATCGAGCTTCGCAATCTCAATAGCAAGATCGCCAATGAACAACTCAGTCATGTGAGCTTGTTGCCAATGACGCAAATCCACCAATGACGACGAAGCCGTCGCTGGTTCAGTTGCTTTCTCCTGAGAACCACGCTCTCGCTCCTCGGCGAGTTTTTTCTTCGCCGTTTCCTGTGCATGATATAAATCTTCGAGTGTCATTGTGCACCTCCCTGTTGTTGTTGCGGATTAAGAACCATCGTCACCTGCTGCTTCAACTGAAGCAACTGTTGAACTTCCTGCGGCGGAAGTGTCTTCAACTCTTCTGGCCGACTCATCACCAGCTGTTCAAGAATCTGTGACACCTGCGCAAGCAACTGCTTCGCCTGCATATCATCCTGTATCTGATTCGCCCACTTCATCCCGAGATTCGGGAACGTCGTGATCAACAAATCACGGAGGAACGACTGCGCCGCAGCCGTTTGTGAAATAATTGGCCACATCTGCTGCATCTGTTGAATCTGCATTGCACGCTGTGTTACATCGATGTCACCTGCCGCACGAACGTAGAAGTGTTTCGACAACACCGCTGTGTTGTTGCTGACAGTCACACCGTCAGGTTGAACTTGCGGAAGAAACTCAATCTTGCCCATCAGCGCGAGATTTTGCACAACCTCCCACGCGCGGCGATAGAACGCACAAATCCACGCGGAGTAAAGTGTAACTTGCACACCGCTAAGCAAGTTTGCCTGCTGCGACGCGGCTTGAATCTCCGTCGCAGTCTTTCGCGAATCTTGACGATTGTTCACCGCAAAATCCGTCTGCCCATTCTCTTCTGCGTTCCGCACTCCAAACCACTGAAGCGCATTCAACAATACCGGGTCAGGCGACTCTGACGAGAAGAAGTTGATCGGCCGATCATAGATCGCACCATGCTGCAACTTCACCGGCAACTGTTTCGGAGCCGTGGAGTTTCCCGGCAATCCATCTTGCCCAACAGCCGCATACACATTCGTCGAACGCATCAGCTTGTTCACAAACCCTGACGCAATCGCCGTCTGCGCTTCTTGATCATAGCGATCAAGAAACACGCGACCGCGTGTCGAGAACACTTGTTGGTCTTCGGTCTGATGGTAACGCAGAAGATAAATCGGATATTCTGTCTCAGGCGTATCCACTACAACCTCAACATCCGGCTGCGCAACTTCTTGCATCAACGGCTGTCCAGTCTCGTCAAGTATCGGCGTGTTGAATGTCGGATGCAGCACCGGCATCATCACTGGTGGTCGCTGCTGCATCTCTGTGTGTTGCCGTCCAAGATACAACGCAATCGGCTTCTTGAGCCAGTCGCTACACAAGCCACCAAACCTTGGCTGTCCGGACGCAGCAGCATCACAACGCCAACCAACCTTCACGATACCGTCCTCCTTAAACATCACTTTCCACACACGGTAGTGCCGTAGGGCACGATACCCAGTGCCCTTGTCAGCCGCGGTCAGAATGTTTACTTGAGCCGCATCAAACCCAAAATCCTCCACGAACGATTTCAATTGCTGCGATGTGAGATCATATCCACGAGCGATGTATTCACAATACTGAATATCCAACGCCTCAACCGGGAACAACAACTTGTCGTGACCAACATGTTCAACACCAACCTTCAACGGTTTTGTGTCATCATACACAACTTCAACCGCATCCCAGCCGTGTGTCTGCGCGCCATCAGTTGCCGAGTAGGGCGCAAGTTCCCAGCCAGGGTATCGCATTCCCTGCGTGAACGCATCCTCAAGCTGTTCTTCCTCAGACGTTCCCTTTGCCATATCGAGCAACGCCTGAGCTTCGCGAAAGATCAACGTGCGCCGTGACTGCGTATAGAACGCAATAAATCCCGGTTGCTCGCGGCGAATGTTTCGCTCTGCAACACGAACTGGGAGAATCGTTTCATCGTCTTTCAGAAATCCTTGCGAGCGCATCAATGGCACATCAATCTCGATGTAGCGGGCGGCGGCGCACTTGAAGGTTGCGCTCCGAGAGCGGCTGGAGTTTCAATGTCAGTTGTCATACGTTATTGTCGTGAGAAGAAATTTGTAATACCCGTGATCGCATTGATGAAATGTTTCGGTGTCTGACTGCGACGAGCCTCGCCGTGCAGCAACTCTTGCACAAACTCATCATCACTCAAATCATCAACACCGCGTGGTTGCAAACTAGCCGCATTGAACTTCTTTGCACCAGTCTTCGACGCAACCATCTCTTTCGCAGAAAGAGCTTTAGCAGGAGCCGTGCGAGGCTGCGGCACATCAACTGTATCGCCGTGCTTGATTGCGTTGTGGAAATCCTCAATCGAAAGTCCATGAAACGAAAGCAGATAGGCATCAACCCTATCTGGCGATTTGCGGCCTTCTGCTTTCATCTCCTGCTTCGATTCAAGCTTGATCTTACCTGTCGCAGATCGTGAATACTTACGCTCTGTGAATTGCTCGATGAACAATCTGTCATCTTCTGGAATCAACAGCACGCATTCTTCGATAAAGCGTGACGCGTTAAACCAAAGCTCTGCCCCGCGATTGGCGAATTCCAACGTGTTAAATGCACGAAATTGGTTGAGCACGCGATTTATGTTGGTCCAACCCTTGTCTCGTAATAACGGCCAGAGAGCGCGGCCAACACCACCGTCATCGATGAAAATCGTTTCGCTTGTGAGTGGCACACCGTGTGATCGCATGAATTTGTCGATCTCTGCCACCAGCACTGTCACATCATCAGAATGCAAGATCAATTTCCCTACGATCTTGTTCCCTTGCGTTATTATCACCACCGTCTCATCGCCACCATTTGACAACGCAACGTCAATACCCACGCGAAGCGGCCATCGTTTTCCAATGTGTGCTTTACAAGTCGCACGGCATTTGTTCAACTGATCAAGCCGTATCACAAACTGTCCAGACAGCTGCGTGAACAATGCCAGATGCTTCGACCGAAACAACGCCGAATGTTCGCCGTATCGAATCTTGTCTCGCTCAATCTCTTTGAAATCTTTATGCGGACACTCATACGACGTCACATGTCGCACGTTATATCCAAGCAACGCCGCGTCCGTGTATGATCGATAAAACTGCCCCTGCGGTTCACCGGGAGTGGAAACTTCCAACCAGTAATTATACCCCGTGCAACGCGACAGCGCCTCAAAGATATCATCCGCAATCGACTTCGACTCGTTAGCGATAATTGCCATCTCCGCTCCCGGCTCCAACGGATGATACCCTTCCGCTTTTCCTGCCTCATCCGTCGCAAACATGCGACACTCACTTCCAGTTTCTACACACCGAATGAATCGCTTGTTTACCTTGATAACTTCACGGCCAATCCACGCGTTGAATGCGATGCACATTCGTGCGATATACGTCTCCGTCTGCGCTGTAAGCTGTGTTCCTGATGAGGACGTTATCACTACTAATCCATTTTTTCGAGTCAACAAAAACCACGT
>RFVF01000143.1 GCA_009922615.1 Pseudomonadota bacterium | reverse complement strand
CGATCAATGCGAATGAGTTTCTCGGCCATGACAGGGCCAGGCTAACAAACACTACCCCGAGAGCAAGGAAAGCCCGACAGTCTCGAGGAGCTACGACGTCTCTGATGCCCGTGTCATACTTCGTCAAGTGTTGCTCCGCGCGCCGTTAAGAATTAACGGTTAAAAGGAGTAGTATACCTTTCATGTCCCGGTTCACCGCCCCATTTTTCCGTGTAACATCGATTGCGATGGTGGTACATGCCTTCCACCTGTGCCCTAATCTCAGGATCAGAATTGAGGGTTTGACTGGGTGAATGATCAACAGGAAGGCTGGTGTTGATGCATCCATAACCTGCCAGCTTCAAACGGTAGTAGGCGTCGCAGTCACTCGCATACCACTCAAACATTTCGTCCCACCCGCCGATCTTTTCAAATGCCTCTACGCTCATCGCAGATAAAGCATCATAGTTAGTGAACAGAACTCCCCATTTTCTATTTTCTGCTGTATATCGCCGAGCCAATTCAAGTAATTTCAGACACGAGCCAGGATGAGCGGATGCATCTGAGTGCATCCAAATGCAAATCGTCTTGCCTTTGTCTTTGGTCAAACCCAACATGAAGTTCAACGTCTGCGAAAAAGTCATCGGAACAGAGGGACGAATGATTGGGGGCCATCCCGGATCACCATGTAATCCACTTTTTGAATTGTCGATGATTCGGAGATTCTCTTTCAAATCCACGGCGCTCGCGATGGCCTTCTCCAGCAAGTCCCTTCGGTTCACGAATGGAATAAACGCCGCGTAATCGCTCACGCTTCCTCCGTGGTGATGGTTCGGCAATTCGTTTTGGGCACGCTGCGGCTCAATGAGCGTGCAGTTCTACGCATTGAGTTCCGCTTCCTCATCGCCGTCACGCTCGGGTTAGGATCGTCTGGTAGCCGGACCAGAGGATACGCCAGCCTTGCCCCAGCAGCCAGGGCACGGCAAGGCGGCCGCTGCCATGGAATTCACGCGCTCGATACACCGTGTCGTCGAAAGCTATGAGCCCCTTCGTACCCAGCAGGTGCATGGCGGCCTTGGCTTCGTTCAGCCCGTGCTCCGCAGTTTTGGACCGGTCGGCGTCCAGCGAATCGCAATAAATCAAATCCGCAGGCTCCGTACGTTCCAAAAGATGCTTGACCGAGTCCTTCGCGTGTATTGTCACCGACGACATGTCGTGTGTGAGTCGGCGCGCGAGCGAACATGCGTCTGGATTGATGTCCACGGACTCAAGGCTTCCGCCAATGTGGCTGAGCCAAGCGCCGAAGATCACCGTGCTCATGCCTGCACCGCTCCAATCCTCCTCCTGCCGCACGCATCCCGTTTCTAGAACCTTCGGCTTCGGCGCTCGGATAGCGAGCTCGCGCAACATTACGTCGAATCCATGGTGCCGATCCACATATTCGCTGAGGTGCCCTCCCCCACCGCGCTGGCGTTCCATTATGAAATGCTGTAGCTGCACGTCCGCGCCGATCTTGTCCGGGGAAAGAAAGCGCGGCCCACGCAGCATCCGCAGGGCCTGCCGTGCGATAAACGAACCGCTCACTACATCGGTGCTATCCTCGATGATTTGCAGGCTGTGCCGGTAGTGCCTGCTCAGGTGTCCCGGTTTGGTGCGTGGGGTGATCATTGCCAGACCCGGCCGGGGCAGCATGTATTGGTGCGGAGCGTGGTGCTCTTTTGGAAAGACAACGAGTCCCGGGATCCCCGTGAATCGCGCACAATGCATCGGGCCACTGTCAATTCCGATGAGCAGGCCGCACCGTTTAAGCAGCGCAAAAAGTCGCTGGAGATCAATCCGCTTCCAATCGTCAGTGAGGTGCCGGACTCGATGCGAAGCCAGTCTTGGTACCCGGTTGTCCCAGTCCAGCAGCACAAGGGTTCCGTCCATGCCATCTAGCAGTTCGCGATAAAGGGCGAGTGTCACGTCCTTGCTAAGGCTCTTGGAGTCTTGAAAGGAATTGCCTATTGTGTGTATCAGCACTACAGGCTTGGGCAGACCGCGTAGGAATTCGTCCGTTTCGTGCTGCGCATCAACTGGGATACTCAGGTCAATCTTTTCATCAAGAAGCTCACGCCACAGCTTGGCGGGGTCTTCGTCGAGTTCTGGGAGCGGCTTCAATCCGATGTTGAACGCGGCCTTGTTCATTGCGCGGAGCGGCGGCAATTCTCCATTCTTCGGACCTGGAGCATGAGTCCATCCTACCTCCGGCGCACCGCTGCCCTTTGTGTCCACGCGCGCGCCTGCCGCTTCAATAATCAACGCCTTGTCTGCATTGCATTGCACCTCGATATTCCAGCCGCGCCGGCGGTAGAGTGCGAGTAGCAGCCCGAAGTTTACCGAGTCACCCGCTCCATGGCGAAACGCCACGCGGCAATGTTTGCTCTTGGGTTCTGTTGTGGGTTCGATGTGCGCTTTAGGCGGTTCCATAGTCGTCATCAATCTGTTAGTTCGCGCTCAGCGCCTTCAACTGAACTGTTTGGAGTTTGCTTTACCGCTCATAAGTACAAGAGGCAACTGCCCTTACTCTGGGCTCACTGGCGCAGATTTAGTGCCTTGATACGCGATCGGCAAGCAGAATAGCGCTGGGGTTCGGAATCCGCTTGCCTAGCATCGAGCTGAGCAAGATTACATCGGACCCGACAGCCGGCGGATAAGCGCCGTAGCGGCTTCGATGCTTCATTTCTGATGCCTCTGTCACGCTTTAGTGGTGTCCTGTAACTATTACGATTCACGGCAGCATTCCATGCTACCGTTCTCGTCAACACCCACATTCAAGTATCCGCTGGCGGACTGGATGTGGTATGGGGGAAGATTATTTTAGCAGTTGGTAGTATGTGTCACTCTGATCACGTTCAACCATCTCATATCTATTTATTTCCATCCACTCTTGGATTTCGCTGAGAAATGGGTTTTTGTAATTATATCCGTGCGTCTCAATTGCAATGAAGCTTGGGCGGCTAATGAGATACTCCAACACATGCCATTCACACCCTTCCGTGTCAACCAGCAATAAATCGATAGCCCCGTCATCATAGAGATCAAATGTATCGCATTGAACCAAGAATGAGTCCGGTTCCGATGGGCGGTAACCATCGTTAATAATTGCCGGTGCGATTGTACCTTCCACGAAAGTGGATGCCCACCTATCAAACATCTTAACGCAGCCACACTCCTTGTAAATTGCGACGTTATGGATGGAAACATTAGGATGCTTGCCGAGTGATTGAATCAAGTTGGAGCAATATTTCGGGTTTGGTTCAAACAGCAAAGTTTTCACTCCCATCTCGATAAACGGCACAAGTCGGCAGTGATGCGCGTCGAGGACCCCGATTTCAACGGCTTGCCGAGGAAATATCGCGTGATTCCGGTAATATTCAATGATGTTCATCTTTAATTGGTGTTGCCCTGGCTGCGGCAAGCCGAGGCGCTCTCCAAAACGGGTGGAAATCACGCGCCTGAAAAAACACCCCGCCCCACAGGCTGTTGACGCCCAGATGATGCACCAGTGAGGGCGTATGTAAGTAAATCTGCTCGTCCAACTGGGCGCCAAGCTTGTAAATCCGGTGATCTACTGGATTTGCCATCGTATCCCACTGACTCAAAATGTGTCTTGCAGTCGGTGCACCAAGAATCAGGGCCTGCGAACAAATTGCATCGGTGGCTTTGGCGGCAGCCCATGCCTCCGACTTGTTTTCTGAAAGCGTGGCAAAACCAGGGTTAAACAACGATGCCAAAATGCTCCGCTTGGAACGCAACGGTGTCCAACAGTTAAGGTTGTGCCAGAATGACTGGTTGAACGCAAGATCATCCTCCAAGTAAAGAATGTAGTCGCTTCCTGACTGTAACCCTACGGAAAGAGCTTGGAAGCCGATGTCCACAATGCGCCCTATGCGATCCGAGGACGAGCTTTGGTCAATCTGGACGTGTACGATGCGATTACCCCAATCGGTCTCCCGAAGGTTTTGTAACGTACGCTCACGCACCTCTCTGCGCTCCGGGCACGAGGTCATGACCGCTGTGATGCTTAATTCTGGATTTGAGCAACCGACCTTGCGAGGGGCTGCTGGAATCGGGCACAAATTCCTCAATTCGACAGGCATCCTCTCGTACATCGACCATCTTCCATGCCACACGTTCTCCCCCTTGTGCGCAAGTTGGCAGGTGACTGATCCATCCCGGGAGATTAGCTCCAAAGCAAGATCAGATTCATGGTTGGTCAACTGCCAAAACTGTTCGCACCGTGCCGCTCCCAATCCAACGGTCCCGTTGGCGAAGAACGTCATTGGTCTGCGATCGTATCCAACGCGGTGATATTCGAATATGCTGCCAGTTAGTCTCTGTGTGATTGCCTCGCATTGGTCACTAAAAGCGTCCATAAATTAAATCGGAATGTTAGCAGTTTCCAGTCAATGCGTTCAACGCCGTCTCGTTATGAAAGCGGAATTAGTTCGATTGGCATTTTTTCGTGCCTCAACCATTGGCCTTTCCAAACCCCGTCCGGGCTGTCTTTCAACCGGCAGGTTACATTTACATTTGAACATAAATCAAGGCACACAACTCCATCTTCAATGTCCACATCCCAATAAGTTTCGCAACGTGCCGAACCTGTGCCTACTCCGCCATCCGGCAGCAGTTGCAGTTCCCTCTCGTCATAGCCAACTCTTCGGTAAAGAAACGTCCTTCCCGCCAGCTTTTCCGCTGCAAGGCGGACGGCTTCCGGCTTGGCAACAAGGTTACCCATTTGTTTGCGCATGCGTGTACGCAAATTGGCAAGATAATCAAAGCACTCCTTTTCGTAAACAAAACCAGGAATTACCCGGTTTTTATGGTGGATGCTCCACTTGTCACCTCCACGGTGCTGAAAGATCCTTCTACCGTCAAAATCGTGCTGGCACAAGGTATCTGGTATCCGGAAGATCCGCTTGGCGGGCATGGAATATTTCTGCCCCAATTTCCGCCACGCCATGTGATACGTCTCCTTGTCCCCATGTACATGCTTGTAATACAAATCGGAATGTTCATTGTACCACATGGTAAGGTTCATCGCCCGCCAGCTTTTCTCCTTGTCAATCAGCATTTGGCCGCTCTCAAATTCGGGTTCATCCTGATAGCGAACTCCGCAGATCTCCCAAATAGACCGAGTTGGAGCCAAGTTGAATAGGTCCGGCCAGAAAATCGCGCCGGTGTCCTTGAATTGCTGTGTCGAGAAAAGAAACTCTGGGTTGACGACGACAACATTGTCGGCGTCCAAAAGCAGAACTTCCTTAAATGGACAGTGCAGGATAGCAAAGGGCTTGGCCTCCCACCCGTTTAGGATGCGGGCCGGATGTTGCTTGCGGACTTCGTAAGCGTCCACGCAGACAACCCCAAGCGGGGCCATCATGGCCTTCATCTCCTCAGTCATCTCCGCCGGCCCCAGGTGCCAGTTTTGGATGGGCAGCGTGCATCCCGCTCGGCGCAGCATGTTCACGCACACCCACATGCACGGAAAATACTTCGGTCCACCGGCACAGATGACGATACCCCGGTCTTGGAAATGTCTAGGATATGGCGGGATCGATGCGATCGCTTTCTCCGATTGAGCGAGAGCATTGGCAGGCGTTAATGTGTCTGGTCTCATAAATTTACTGCTTCATCAACACGAGAGTGGCCTTTTTTGCCTGTTCTGCGGTCAGATAGGCGATGGCACCCCCATGGAAATACATCTCGATTCGCCGGATGACGTCCTGGGTGGTGATCATGTCCATGCATCGGGGAAGGTTGTTTACCACATCAACGCACAGATTTTCCGGCCGATCCTTTGCGTCGCCATCTCCCAGCGGGACAGTGCGTGATTTCCAGCACCCGCCATTGTCGCAGCAAAGCAGCGCTCCAACTGTGTGGATGAATTGGTGATGCGGATACGCCTCCCATTGCGGTGGCTCGCGCCCGCCAGCCACCACAACACAGGGGCGATTCTTAGGTTTCCCACCTTTGACTTCCACCGCCGCCGCCAGGTGCATTGCCATCGTGACGCCACACAGCACCCCCTGTGCGTGATACACAAGCCGCACCATTTGCCGCAGATCGGTTCTGCCACGCAGGTCAATCACGCCCTTCAACCCCTCATGCACATGCCCCTTTTCACCCACCTGGACGAAAAGCACCTTGTCGCGAAAATGGTCAACCACACTCTGATAGCGTTGGAAATCCCACCATTTGATTGTGTAGTCACGTTTGCCACCGGCCACGATAATCCAGAACGGGAGATCCCTTCCCACAATTTCACGCACCTGAGAAATCCAGCCCTTCTCTTTCTTGGAAACGTGAATATCACCTTTGAACGCGGTCGGCGTTATCTGCCGGTTGAGCTTGTCGCTCAGAAACTCCGTGAACCCCTCTACAAAGTGCCGGGGCGAGCGATTGCTGCGGTGAATCAGGGGATAATGACAGTCGAGAACCTCGACTTCCGGATCCTTTTCATCCAGGGGCGTGATGTGCGGATTATGCTCCCAGAGCTGGGGGCACGAGGTGCGTACGTCAGTAAGGAACTGTTCGGGATAGGTCAGGTGCAAATCCCGTACGGCGGCAGTCAGGACGACAATGTCCCCCGGGGATTGCCGGTTTCGCAAAATGAGCTTCCTGACGGTAGCTTTCGGCTTGTCCATTCTTTTGTCATTTAGGACTGAGTTTCACATTCCAATCAAGCTGAAACTCAACGCATCAAAGTTGTGTCCACCAGATACGCTCAAAAGTAGTGGCTACGTATTTTGGAAACGCTCTTGGACTGTCGATGCTAGAGATCGACAGCCCAGTGTACTTGTTTTCGCCATCACACACCGGCTCCTCGGATTCTTGATGTAGTGTAATTCCATAAGCCAAAGTTGGCGGGCGTTACACTCCATATTCATGCGTTGACGGCGTAACGCAGGGTTGTCCGTCGTGCTTGCACCCAGTTAATTATTCCCATAGTCAATCGCGTGAATGACGGCGTTGGCAATGTTGCTGTCATCCTGCTCAGTTAGCAGATAGTTAAACAAATCCTTGCCCCTAATATCCCCTCTTATTTTTACGTAAACTGCATCAGCATCTTCCTGTGCTTGAGGGAGAATCACGAATGAGAAGACCGAAAATACGCCCGGCTCATACGGGAAAGGAATCGTACCTGTCACAGCGCGGAATTCACTGACATATTCCTCTTTCAACCATTTGGAATTATGCAACGAAGTTTTCAATTCTGCCAAACGCATCCCCGCCTTCACGTGCCGGTGGAAGAGCGCGGAAATGCAAAGTTGCCGGTGTGGGATGCTGTAGCGGACATCGTTTGCAATTCCCGTCCAGAAAGTCGGCGACTCGGTCGTTGGCCCGGCGTTGGCGATGGCGGTCCGCACGTCCTTCAGGTGGGCTGTCTTGTTCGCTATCACGGAAAATGGCTTCGAGTGCATCGCGTTCCAACTACAGCTGCAAACCAGCACAGGCAGACAAAAGGAAAGCCATCTTTTTGTGAATTGCAACAATGGACTGAGCATTTAATTCATGTTACCGTTAGCGATGTTACTTCGTCTTTATCGCAACAGGACCATTTTGCTGTAAGCGTACGAGCGGCAGCTGGTCCACCCCCCGTTAAGTGCGGGTCATTTTTGGTTGTTAGCAGTGATCCCGTCGGGTACTGGTTTGTCACACGGAACTGGCCCCGTGGAAGGTTATCCAATTCATAAAACGCGGCTGACGCAGTGATTGTGACTGTCCCACATGTTTTGGTCCCAAATGATGAAAACGAGAATTGGTCATCAAACGGTTTGTGCGAATGCCTTTGGAGGTCAGTTTGCGACTGATCCATTGAGACCGGCCAGGCCTCCCAGAGCGGCCACGCCGCAGGATTTATGCCTCCCTCCTTATTCACGTCATATGCGGTTCCATCACAATGCTTAACATCAAAGGAAACTGCCACATTTTGAACTACGTATCCCCTAGCATGAGGACCATTCTGAAGCTGCCAAAATATTTGCCACACGAACGCACCGCAGTTATCACCTTTTGGCGCCGCCACATCCTTTGCTATCAAAGCCGGTACAAGACCGAGATAATCGACATTGTTGACGACATTATTGTTGGAAAGGGCGAACAGGTTTAGCCCTCCGTCCTCTTCGGCGGGATCCCTGCTGATCCATCTGCCGAGGTTGGGATGCAGATAGCGATAGCGGACCTGGTAGAAGCCGGTCTCCTCATCCCACCGGTAGGCGTCAAACCGGGTCTCCCAATCGTACGCTGAGGAGCTGCGCGGATTGAAGTCAGCATCCATCACCCGGCTCAGGCCGAA
>RFVF01000142.1 GCA_009922615.1 Pseudomonadota bacterium | reverse complement strand
ATTGTTGCAACAACTTAAGCGCAAGCTCGTTCTCCTGCGGCGAAATGGTTTTCGATGCGTTAATCTTCGCCTGCTCAAACGGCAGAATATTCTCGCCTGTGACACGTGTGAGGTCTGGCAAGTTCTGAATCAACGCCTGCATTTGTGCGGCAGTGCTTTCACCAGCAGACGGGGCAGGTGGGTCACCGCCAAGAACACGATTTCCGTAGAGTGGAATGCCAACGTGAATTTTAATCATATAATCTGAGAAGCTTTGACTTGTGCTAAATGTGAAAACCGTTCGACCTGTTTGTAGTCAACAACACGTTTTTCAACGCACTTCTTTTTCCTCAAGCCACGAAGGGTCCAGCCTTGGTATTGACTTTGAAACAGAAGCAGCAAATGAGCCAACGCGCGTGGCGTTGAACAAACTACCTGCTGCACATCAAAAACACGTTCGTGAGGACGAGGAATACCGAATGCAAACCCTGCGAGTTTTCCGTTGATCTCAACCCAGCCGAATGCATTGTCACGAATTGCGACGCGGACTCCGCGAACAATATCAGAATCAGACCAACGATGCATCACGTGCTGCACGCCACGTTTTTGTCGTTCTGCGTTAACGAACTCTAGTAAGTCTTGGATTGTCATACTAGAAAACAAGACAAGTGCCGACACCATTGGAGTACGTTCCTGCCGGATTCCCAACAGGACATTCCATCGACACTGGAGCGCTGAACGTAAACACAGCAGACCATGTGTCAGTTTCATTTGAGCACCCCGCTTCGACACGCCACGTTCCAACGCTAAGCGCATAGATATAGCAGTAACAACCGTAGTCAGAAGAAATCCATCGACACTCACCAGGAGATGCTTGTGTAAAAGCCCAATACGCAAAATCATGATCACCAGAAGGACTGCCTTCTGTTGGATAACCACTGATTCGAACAAGGCTAAATCCACAAGCATCGCAACCAAAAATCGGCGGGTCTGGAGGCAGCGGCGGAGGAGGAATAACAGGCTCTTCGGTGCCACCGCCAAAATTCACGCAGAATGACAACCCTCCAAACACAAACGGAATAACGCCGCTGGTGGAGTTGTAAGAGTTGCCAATCAAATTCAACGCCGTGTCCTCGTTTTTATTTGTCAGCGAATACCCGTTCGCTTGAATCAGCGGCGTGACAAACGTCCACGACCCATCTGCGTTCTTGTTGAAATACAACCCAGCAAACTTAATGTTCGTCGGCTGTGGAATAAGACTTGTGAGGTCCATTATGTAAGCGTCCGGCTGTCCGGACCCTGACATATCAATCAGTTTCAGGCTCGTTGGGCTGAACGCTGTGTTTGCAGAACATAACGACGCTGGCGGGGGTGGGTCTTGTGGCAATCTTGGGAATTCAATAATGATGTGTTCCGTGTGATCAGGGTCTTCTGGGTTAGGGTTGATCTCCTCATTCGAGAGCAGGTCACCATTATCAATGTTATCAACAGGATTACCAGTCGATGCTCCAGCCAAACCCCACGAATACACAGAACCGCCGCACGAATGTGCCGTAATTGTCAAGAGCAGCGGACCTCCTGTCCAATTTGAGGGCAATGACAAGCGAACCCAACTATCTGAGATATACGCAAAATCAGTGATTACGCGTTGGTTCACTGTGATCTTATCTACACAACCAAGCCCCTTGCCGAAGACGTCAATAATGCTTCCGTTCGTAATATATACAGACCCAACCACAGTCGTGATCACAATATCATCACCACCAGAAACACTTTGCTCCTCGATCGAAACAATCGTTTCCTCGCTGTTAGCCATCAGCCGAACTGTGTTCAACGAACCCCGCAAATTCCAACGCACAAACACACCAAATTTCCAGCAAGCCTTCGCCGTATCAAGCAACGGAATCGTGATAGTGCGAACCGAGTCTTTGTCTCCGTGTGTTACAGGAGGAACTCGCCGCACAGGATTATCATTCGACACCCCGCGAACACGAGCAACTTTCTGCGTTCCAATCTTACCATCCGCCACTGGCTGAACAAACACACTGCCAGCCTCAGTTACATTCACAAACCCGAGATGCAAATATGTAGCCTTCTGCGAAATCTTCGGGTCATTTGAGTTGAACTCAGGAGAGTAGTATCCGATGAGTTCTGGATTTCCGGTGGTCGGGTAAAGCTCATAAACCTTTGACGCCGTCACGCAAAGCAGTTTACGATTCACAGTCGTCTTGATTTCACAGAACATCAACACGGCTTGCGAAGTCAACGGTGACAGCAAATCTAAGCTAGCCCAACGACCAGTAGTCGTGTCAAATACCATGATGCCGCTACCAAACACGGTGTTCACGTAGAACATTGCGTAATTGTCGTGTGTAATCGCCGCAGTCGCAGTCTGCTTTAGATTCCCCAACAAGCCAGTCACCCTCGCAGAGAACGGAGAGTTCTTACCCTCAAACCGAAATTGCGCCACAGAGTTGAATGAGCGAATACCGCTAAAGTCAATAATCGCCGTGTCACCAAGGATGTCACACACGGAGAAATTATTCACTGCCCCGGTCGTGAACAAAAACGTGTTCGTGAACTGAGGTTCACCATACACTGTCTCAGTCACATCTGGTGTTACGGCGTATGATGTCCTAGCCGTGCTAACATAGAAACTGCCGTCAGGACTGCTCAACGGTCCAATCGCTGTGATTGGTGCGTAATCAACCTTGAAGCTAACATTTGCAGCACCGCCGTCTGCTTCTTTCGGAAGTTTGTCACCGTTGGTGTCAATGATCACCATGAAGTCAAGAGGACGTCCAGTAACGGAGCGAAACACTTGACTACCATCTGGCGATACGATATACAAAATGCCATCATGATGCAACATCTGTCGTCCAACCGGAACATACTCACGGTTGGTCTGTGTCCAGTTATTATAAACGCCAAGTTGCCGAGCAGTCCCATCGGGAAAGATTACCCACGGTTGCTTCACACCGTCCTGCACAACGAGGGCTTGCGGCGTTGATGTGCCGTTTCCGAGAAGAACTACACCACTGGTGATACTGGATGCAAGAGCAAGCTTTCGAGCAGAATTCACAGTGCTTGCTGGAACAGCACAGGCGTAGATTACAGGTTGCGTGCTTCCCATCGTAAACTCTGCAATCCTTGTGTAGTTCGAATCGCTAACACTCTCATCCTTGTAAAACGCTGCACCATCTGCAAACAACACCGAAAAACTACCAGCCGCATACAATCCTTGCACCCGCAAGATTCCGTCTGGCGTTCTGTCAATCGGTGTGTTGACCTGCTCAATCACGTCATTGCGATGCCTGCCGTTGATCAACAACGGATACTCATTCGCAGCGACACGTGAACCATCAACCTGCTGGTTCAGACCACCATCAAATGTGTTTTGCAGATATGCGAGTTGCATCAGTATCAAGAATAGTATGGACCAGCGTATGAAGAATTTCCTGGGTAATTACGGGCAAGCCATGCGCCATAACGCGAACGTTGAAAACACTCAAGCGTCGGGTTGCGTCCAAAATCAATCGCCATCTCAAGTTGCGAACACTGATTTGCGAGGATGTTCGCAAGCACAGCCTGAGCTTTATTTCCACACATCGCCGCCTTATCTTCCTTGCCATCAAGTTTCGCAAAGCAATGTTCAAGTGTTTTCCAGTAGACGACTTTCTCATACACAGCACCCGGCGTGAACACGTCAGTGTCAGACACGTAAGGTTCGTATTGCTGCTTGAACAGAATTTCCACAAGCTGTGACTGACTCTGCTGCTCGTTCCTATCCAGCACCTGCACAAGATTAAACATCGCCGAACGCATGTGACTTGGAATCGAAGACACTTCGTTTCCTGCCACATCTGTCACGACTAAGTCATACGTTGTCTCACGTGATTTGATGATGCTCAGAACGTCCGAGAAGAACTGTTCTGTAGTCTTTGTCCGCTCACCCGCTGCAAACGTCACCGTCTCACGCACACGTGCTGATTGTGAGTTCGACCCAACAATCGTAACCGTAAACGTCTCAGCAGCCGTAGTCCCTTCCGGTAAACTAACAGTCAACGCAGCCTCATCAGTCAAGTTGCGAGACAACGCAACCTTACCCTTCTGACGCCATTGAAAATACGGATACTGCTGGAACGGTTTCTTCCAGCCGCTACGCGCGTATCGCGGCCGCATGTCCACCTGCTGAATATTGTCGCGGAACTCATAGCGACGCACACCGATCAAATGTCCAACATACCACGGTAGCACAATCTGCTGGTCAGTTTGACCAAGCACGAGAATCTGTTCATGCTCACACCCTGTGATGTCGTCGCTGTTGTAGAGTTCTTGTGCGGCGTGGTTGATTTGTGTCAACAGCCACGTGCGGTCTGTCGCAACTGACAGGTCACGACCAAGCTCTTGTGAGAGTTCTGTGAGGATATCGAGGAGCATGTTGCTTAGTAGTTAAACTTCACTGCTGTGACTTTAAAGTTCCAGTCAGCTATAAAGTTTGCCCACGATGAGTCAATGACTGCCGTGTGTGCTTTGTTGATGTATGTCATTGCATTTAACGCATTAGCAAACACATCAACAACAGATGAGTCTGAATACACTGTGAACAGTGCGGCATTTCCTGCGCTATTGCGTGAAATAGTCTCCAGGGAAATCTGGTCTCCAACACTGTAGCCACCGCCTGCGTTGTTTGCTTTATTTACAAGTGTTACAACAACGTAATCAGGAGCAGCACCAAGATTATGCGTAAATGAACCAGCCCCAGCAAGATTCGTGTAAACACCAGCAGTTGACGACGGGAACACAGCATTGGTAGTATATCGCAAAATCGGCTTGCCATACACCAATGCAGAGCCATTGAACACCAATGAAGAATATGACGTAGCGGTGTTTGTGGTGATATTGGACAACGCCAATCCACCGGTTGCCACATTCGTGGACGTAATCGTCCCACTCGCAATGTTCGTTCCCTGCAACGCAAACCCATTCGTCAATGAACTCAACCCCACACTCCCTGCCGCAATCTTATCGCCAGTCACGGAACCAGTCGCAAGACTTGCACTTGCGATGCCACCAGTCGAGATATTTGCACTCGTAATCGTGTTCGCAGCAATGTTTGTCGTAGTGATTGTTCCAGCAGCGATTTTACTTCCAGTGATCGTCAGGTCAGCAATCTTAACCGCCGTCACCGCCCCATCAATAAGGTTACTCGTATTCACCGAATTTGCAGTCATCATCGCGGCGGTGATGCTGTTATTCGCAACGGTAGCGGTTGCGGCAATCTGTGCCCACGATGCAGTGTTTGTGTTATACTGCTTCAGCAGCGGTGGAACCACACTCGTATCAAGCCACAAATATCGTTTCAACTTTGTCTCCGTCACATCTGGTGTTGTGGCAGAGTAGATAATCATACCACGGTTTGTACCAACATACGCGTTATCCACAAGTTGATTTAACTTCGTGGCAGTGACACTTGTCAATCCGGTGAAATCAACGCCCTTCACAAGATCAGGGTCTGCAGCGATAGCGCAGAGTGCTTGCGACAAGAGTATTAGAGACAGGAGTTTTTTCATAGTTTAGGGAGTGTTATCTAACCAAGGACCACCAGCGTTAAATGTCATCGGAATGGGAATCTCACCGAAATGGAGGTTGCGAAGATATTGTTTTATCTGTGTGTCTTCGTCAGCCGTAGCAACCTTGTTGCGCAAAAGAACAATATCGGCAATGCGAATCTCTCCTGCATCAGCACCAATCAAGGAATCCACAATGTTCAGCTTCGCAGCGAATACGCCACCGGAAGTGGCAACGGCAGAGGAAACCGCATCATCGTTGAACTGGTGTTGGATCTGAACTGCGCCAGTCGTGTCCACAACAAACTTGTACACAGCTGCAATCTGCCCACCAGACTGCTGGTATGTTAAGGATGAACTGTTCACCAAATCTCCAAACTGCTCCGTGACAGTTGCAGTAAACGCACTATACCAAGTTTTGCTAACCCCTTGAATTATGTTCCAAAAGTATCGGCTGGGACTTATGGCAATCTGAATGTTGCCCACGATGTACAGCGTGTAATCTTGCCACAAGCCAGACGGAAACGTGGTGTTAAGATTCTTAGCTGCGCTATCAGCAAAAGAAACATAACCCTGCCTATAAATACTGTTAGCGGCTACTTTGATCGGAGCTTTAGCGCCATTCGACTGACTGAGGACTTGGCTACCAACAACAGGATTCCACGGTGTAGTATCATTAACATCGTTGCCGTCATACAGTGATGACGCAGTCCAACGATTGGTGACTGATGCAGGAAGCGTAAGAACATTATTGTTTGCCAAATCCGTGAACTCCGCACCGATCGCCAATGCATAATCCGCAATCGCACGAAAGTCAGTTGGTGCACTACGCACAGACGTAATCATCCGAATCGCCGACAAATTCACACTTGCCTGCCCAGCAAAGTTCCAGATCTCAAGCACGAAATTCTTCTTGATCAACTGCTTGTTATACAATGGCGTCGCATTGCTAAGCACAAACGCATCGTCCTCCCACAATTTGTAGCGATACACCGTCTCACCAATGCGATACCGAATGCACAACCCGTATGACACACCAGTTGGTTTCGTCGGACGAGTTAGCAAATAGAAGTCCCGTGACGCACTAAAATTAAACTGTGCAACAATCACACTCGCATCACCAGCCGTGCCCTGCGACGAATACGAAAACGCAGGCAGGTCGATATACGCCTTCTGCGTTCGCACTACACCAGCAGGAACAAACGTCAACCAGTCTGTGAGTGAAGTGTTACTCATGATTATTCAGCGACAGGAGTCAGCGGGAGAATCAACGTGTCTTTTTGCTGCGGCGTTGTTTTACACCCAACGCTCCACAAACTCAACACTGTCAACAATAGCATCGCGAATTTTCGTAGTTTGAAACATTGCATACGTTAATTGTGGTTCAACAAATTCAACCTCAAAAGTTTCTCCATTATCCGTTAGCCCAAGCACACACGTGCGGTGACCGCCGAGGCCGGGAACATAATTCAACGACCTGTCCTGTAAGATCATCACAGACGACTCAAGCGCAGCAACACCAACGTCTTCGTCGCCGTGCAGTTGCCTCGATGCGATAATCAATTCCGACACAAACCGTTTCGTGATCTCATCACAGATACCACGCTTCACCGTATTCTCAAGCGGCTTGTTCTTCAGCTGCTTGTTAATCGCTCGCTTCACTTTGTCCCAATACGGCCAAAACGTCTCCTGCAACCACATGCGATCAAACACGTGCACGTATGGCGCAGTCATCATAACCTGCTCACGACACAGCGGAGCTTCCTGCGACACGCGCAGTTGAAACTCCGGATATGGAACGATGAGCGGTTTGTGTTTCATTCAGCCGTAGCTTTCTTTCCTAGTGCATCCATGATCTCTAGCATTCTCGCATCAGGCACAAGATAACCATCCTTACTTGCCTTCTCCCCTGCTTTGATTCTCACGATTTCCTTGTCCGCTGGAATTACGACTAAGTTCACGCAGCCGCTCATCGACAAACCGATTAACACCGGCAGCGTCTTTAGCAGCAATGAGTTTGCGAGTTTCTTCTTCATACTTCGCACGAATGAGTTTTGGGTCGCTATCATTGGTAATCTGCCGTTTAACTAACCAAATGATAAACGGTATTAGTGCAGCACAGATTCCAATGATAGCGGTAGCCATACATGCAATTATTTCGCGCCAGCCTGCTCAGACGAAACATCGTTGTCACGAGCATGAATCAAACCCCAGCCAGCAGAGATTGCCGCAACAGTCTCGGCAATGTTAATTCCACCGGGACCAGAAGTCAGCACGGCTTTGACGGCAGAGAGAACTGCGCCGACAATGGCAACGATACCCAGGGTAGTAGTTTTCCAGCTTGCTTTCATTTGCTTGTCTTTCTTTGTTTGTTGTTTACTGACCTGCACCGGAACCAAACAACTTCGCAATAACGTGCGGAAGTCCGCCAGCACCTAGTGCAATCCCTAAAAGCTTCTTTTTGTCACCTTCAATCCCAGAAATACGTTTCTCGATTGCATCATGCTTCTGATCGTTGAGCTTACGATACTCTCTGGTCTCAGACACATGGGTGTCGAGAGTAGTCTTTATCTGTCCAAGCAAGTAATTGATTCCGTTAGGGTCAAACTGTTCTTGTGACATACGCAGAATTGTTTTATTTTCGTGGTTGTATTGCGTATCGCTCAAGGGCGATAGACTTCTTGAGCGCAGAAACCGATTAGCACGTCGTTTGATCGGTAGCCCGTTATTCCATTGAGAAAGAAACCTATGTAAACCGTGTTGGAAACGGTTGAATCGAAATAGTTCGTTAC
>RFVF01000141.1 GCA_009922615.1 Pseudomonadota bacterium | reverse complement strand
AGGCGAGGGCGGTGAAAGTCTGCTGGCCGCGCGCGAAGTTACGGTGCGTGCCGACGCGCTTCAGGTCGTCGGCGAGGTCGGCGAGCTTCCACTCGGTAAGCTTCGGCGCGGTCTCGGGATTTTTTGCGAGGAACTCATCCACGCTTTCAGCGACGAGCAGCACGCCGCGCATGATGCGCCAATGACCGGGGAAGGTGCAGAGGTAGGGATAGCGACCAGGCTGCATCGGCGCGGTGAAGTTCAGCTCCGCGCGCCCGTTCGGATTCACGAGCGGGGTGGCGTGGAGGATTTTCTTCGAGTCGGGCAGGTAGTGCTTCGCGAGCGCGTCGAGGCGCGTCGCCATTTCGTCAGCGAGCCGGCCGACCTCGTCATCGGCACCGGCGGCGACCAACACGAAGTTGTGCTGCATCAAGTCGGGGTTCTCGAAGATGAGGCGCACGGGCTGGCCGGGCTTGGCGCGCAGCTCGCGCGGCGCGAACTGCATCAGATTCGGCACCGCTTGCACGCGGAGCGCGTTGGCGTCGGCGGCGTGGGCTTTGTCCCAGGCGGCGGCGAAGTTTTTCAATCCGGCTTCGTCGGTGGCGAGCCGTGCGCCAGCGAGTGGCTGGCCGAGCGGGTCGTAGAGGAAGACCGGTGGCATTGCGGCCTTGGCGCGACGGAAGACGATTTCGATGTTGTTGAGGCCGCGCTGCAATTCGACCTGCACCTGCTGTTCGGAACTCCACTGGCTGTCGGCGGTGAGGAGCTGCACGCCGTTGGCGGAGATGTCGAGGAAGCCGTGCTTCACGCTCAGGAGCGCGGTTTGCGCGGCCTCGGATTCAACAAAGGTGCGGTAGGTCCGCGCCTTGACCGGCGGGGCTTTGGCCTTCTTCGGATCGGTGCTGGTGGGGACGGCACCTGGCTCAGTGACGCTGCTTTCGCCGAGGAATAGCCACTGGTTCACCTTCGTCTCGGGCGCGACTTCCAGCACGGGAACCGAACGACCCTTGAGCGGCTTTGTGCCGAGTTTCAAATCAGCGAGCATCTGCTGCACCGGCGGCGTCGTGGTGTTGAGCTTGGCGAGCGCGGTTTCAAACTGCGGCTGCCGCTGGCGCAGGTGCGCGACGACGCTGACCACGGCCATGCGCACACGCGGATGCGGGTCTTGCGCCGCGCTGGTGAGCCACGCGAGCGCCTCGGGCAAACGCTCGGCTTGAAACCGAATGAGCTGCACGGCAGCGACGCGGAGCAGCGGATCGGCGGAGTGCAATAGTTCACCGAGCAAGGTCGGCCGCACTTCGCCGTGCCCGTGCAGCACCCACAAGCCTTCGAGGGCGGATTGGCCGAACGAAGACTGCGTGCGGTCCAGTGCTGCGGTCCAGGCATCGAGTGCCGGGACCACCGCGCCGCCCAGTCCACGCAGGCGGATGCGGGCGTGATGGCGCACGAGGTTTTGGGGATGTGCAAGGAGCGCGAGCGATTGCGGGACGGTCGCGCCTTCGATGTCCGGCCAGTCCGTGACGACCGGTTTGCCGTTGTGAACCACGCGCCAGATGCGGCCCTTCTCGTGGTTCCACTGCGGGTCGCGCATCGGATGCTGCGCGTGGCCGATGATGCGGCTGCTGAAGTCGGAGATATAGAGCGCGCCATCGAAACCAAACTCGCAGTCCACGGGCCGGAACGCCGCATTCGTGGAGGTGACGAGATCAAGCCGGTCTGTGCCGATGATCGGACCGTCGTCGGACCGGGCTTTCGAGAGCGAGACAAAGTAGTTCCCGAGCAGCGTGGCGGACGCGACGCCCTGCTGATACTCGGCCGGGAAGTTTGGACTCGAAATCACGCTCAACGCCGAGCCTTTGCCGTAGTTCACCACGGTTCCGTGGCCGTAGGTGTGATAGGCCCCGAGCGGTGTCCACGTGAGTGGCAGGCCTTCGAGCACATGCCCGCCGCCGTAGCGCTGGAAAATGTTGCCATAGCGGTCGAAGGAAATTTTCCACGGATTGGGCGTCATGCTCTGCCACTCGGCCGTGACGCGCCCGGTGACGGGATCAAGGCGGTAGGTTGTGGAATCAATCCCGCGCACCACGCCAAACGGCGTCTCGAACTGCGACCGGTGAAACACCCCATCGCAGAAGAGAACGTGCCCCAGCGGGTCGGTTGCGACCATCCCGCCGTGATGCGAGTCGGTCACGTCCACGCCGCGCAGCAATTCCATCTGCGAATCGGCACGGCCATCACCGTCGCGGTCCCGCAACAGCAACAGGCGCGGCTGCGCGGAGACGATGACGCCGCGCTCGTGGAAGGCGACGCCGTCGAGCGCATCGAAGCCCTCCGCGAACACGGTGCATTTGTCGGCCTTCCCGTCGCGGTTCGTGTCTTCGAGGATCAGGATTTTGTCGCGCGGCGGCGCGCCGGGAACGGTGTGGGGAAACGACGGCATCGTCACCACCCACAGCCGTCCGCGCGCGTCGAAGGCCATCTGCACCGGGCTTTTCAAATCGGGAAAATCCACCTCGGACGCGAAGAGGTTGAGCGAGTAACCGTCGGCGATTTTGAACTCCTTCTGCTGCTCTGCCGGGGCTTTGACCACACCACCGCCGAAGCGATCGGGTTTACTCTGGCCCTCCGGCAGGGGTGGAAGAGATGGCGCGGGGAAGTCAGCGAAGTGCGCGGATGGTTTGCTCACCAAGTCGTGCAGAATCTGGTCGGCCTGCTCAATGAGTTGGTGATAGCGCGGCATTTCGGCGGCGTATTCCTCGGGCCGTTTGCGCACGCCGTAATAGACCACGCCGTTCTTGGGCCGCACGATGTCGGCGACGGCGCGAGCTTTCTGCGCCGCAGCTTGCGCCACATCATCCACGCGCCAGGTTGGCACGCGGGCCGCCGCCGGCTCGCCCACCAGCGCGCGGGCGATGATTCGGCCAACTTCCTGGCATCCTGCATCGGTGAGGTGAATGCCCTGCGTGGTCAGCGGCGCGGCGCTCTTTTCGGATGCGACCCTGCTCGCCGTGAACAGGTCCACAAACAGCGCGCCTCGGCTGCGGGCGAGATCGGCGATGGCTTCGGAATAGAGCACAAGATCGGCGTTACGCGGCCCGTCCGGTTGCACGGCGACGGGCGAGAGCAGCACGAGCTTCGCCTGCGGATGGAGCCGCGCGACTTCGCGCAAGAACGCCTCGTATTGGGTGCGAAAGGCCGCGAGTCCAGCGCGGCCCGCGAAGGACTCGTTCATGCCGTAGCCGAGCACGACCACGTTGGCGGGCCACTTGGCGAGAAGGCTTTTCAAATGCTCGACGTAGCCCTCGGGGCGGAGGCGATGGCCCACTTCGTCGCCCGTCCATGCGAGGCTGCGCACGCGGAGGCGCAGGTCTGGTTGCGCGAGATGGAGGTGGGCCTCGAAGTGCCCCGACTCCAGCAAGCGCTCGACCATTCCGCCGCCGTAGAACAGCACGAGATCGTCCTTTGCCAGCGGCACGGCGGCGCGCGCGCCAGACAGCAGCAACCAACCGGCGAGCAGCAGGAACAAACGTTTCATAACTTGCGGTGAGCGTGTGGCAGTTGTCCGGCGACCTCAACGCCGCGCTCCACCAATCGAGCGTTTACTGGATGAATAGAAACTGCTTGGTGTTGAGCAGCGCGTGAAGGAGGTCGGCTGGCGCGGTGCTGGCGAGGCGGGTGCGCTCGGCGGCGGTTGGCTTGCGGGAGAGCAACGCGAGGAAGGCGGCTTCCACTTTGTCCGTGGCGCGCTCGACACCGTGCATCACGGGCGCGTAGGGCGAGAGCAGGCCGCGCGGCGAAAGGAGTTCGCCGTTCATCAACGCCAGCGCCTGCGGGATGGCGGCGTTCGGGTTGGCGTTCTCCACGAAGTCGCGGTCGCTCTGGCCCATCGTGCGGAGGAAGTGGCCGCGCGGCGCGGGGCTGTCGAGTTCGGAGGCACGCCGCCATTCGGTGGCGGCTTTTTCGCAGTAGGCGACGAACCCGGCGCAGTCCTTCTCGGTGTAGCCGAGCTTCAAGGCCAGCGCGGCGAGGCGCTGTTTTTCCGCCTGTGCGTCGGCGGCGAGTTGCGCCGCGGTCTTGGGCGCGGGGCCATAGCCGGGGACGTGCAGGCGCTTCCACGTTTCGGTCGGGAGCACACGGGGGTTGGGGTTCATCTTGTAGGTTTCGTCCACGGTGACTTTCGCGCCGGGGCCGGCCTTTTTCTGCGCGAGGTTCGTGAGGATGGGCATGATGAAATCCTTCACAAAGGTCTCGCCGCGCTCGCGGTCGAGAGCGCCTTCCTTGTGGCGCAGCTCGAGTTCCTTCTGCTTGTCGCCGGCACGCTTGGCGATGATGAGCGCCTCCTTCACAGCGGCGTCGCGCTTTTGCAGGTCCAGTTCCGCCTGCAAGCGCGCGTAGGCCATGTCCACGAGTTTGGTGCCGTCGAAGTTCAGGTAGGCGTCACACGCCATGTGCGAAACGGCGATGCGCCGATCGTCGCGTGCCTCGCGGGCGAGGTCGCGGGCGTCCGGTTCGTGATTCGCCAGCGCGACCATTGAATCCCAAATCTGCTCGGCGCTCATGCGGCGCAACAGCGGGCCGGTGAAATGATAGGTCTCCTCGCCGCGGTTGAACTCGCCGGGCGTGACGGCGGACTGGTAGGCGCGTGTGTTTGCCACGACGGCGAGAAACGCCTTCAAATCGTAGCGCTGCTCGATGAGGAGTTGCGTCAGGCGCTGCTCGACGGCGGGCACCATCGCGTTTGCACCGTCGCGCAGGTCGTCGAGCGGTTCGGTGAGCGCGACGCCGAAGAGTTTTCGCCAGAGCCGGTTCACGATGACGCGGGTGAAACGGGGGTTCTCGGGCGAAGTCACCCAGCGCGCGAAAACCTCGGCGGGATCGTCGCCGGACTTTAACTCGGGGGCGGTGCCGAAGATCGGCGTGGGCCGCATCACGTCGCCGGGCTTGCCATCGGCTTGGTGGAAATCAAACGGCAGCTTGAGCACGGCATCGGTCTTGCGTTCGAGGCCGATTGGGCTGAAGAGCTGGCCGACCGGGCCTTTGATGATGCCGACGATTTTCCGATACTCCATCGCGTCGAGCCGCTCCTGCTTGCGTTTTTCCGCCGCCTTGCCGCCGTCGGTGGACGCGGCCTTCTCCTTCTTGAAGTCGTCATTGATCGCATCCTGCCGGGCGCGAATCGCATCGCGTGCGCCGTGGAAAGCCTCGTTCACCGCCTTGTTCCCGTAGGTGTAGGCTGCGAGGTGGTAGAACTCGGTCTGCTTCCACTTGTCGAACGGATGATCGTGGCACTGCGCGCACTCGATGCGTGTGCCGAGGAAGATGCGCGTGGTGAGCGCCATGTTGTCGAGGGGCATCTCCGGGTCGCGGCCGTAGTAGCCGACCGCGCCGTTGTCCCACGCGTAGCCGCGCGCCGAGAGCAACTCGCGCACGAACTGGTCGTAGGGTTTGTTCGCACGGAGGCTCTCCTTGATGAATTTCGCATACGCCGCGGGCACGACGTTCGCCGTGTTCACGAAGTAGGATTTCAGTCGCAGGATGTCGGCCCAGAAATTGTAGAAGTGCGACACGTAGCTCTCGCGCGCGAGCAGGTCGTCGATCAGCGCCGCGCGCTTGTCCGGCTGCTTGGATTCCAGAAAGGCGACAGCCTCGCTCGCGGTGGGGATGCGCCCGGCGAGATCGAGATAGATGCGGCGCACGAAGGTCTCGTCGTTGATCGGCGCGTTGGGCGTGACGCCGGCGGACTTCCAGTGCGCGGCGAGGAGGGTGTCGATTTCAGCGGCGACCGTCGTTGGTGAACTGGCGGTCGCGGTGGCGGGGCGAGCGAGACTGAGGGCCGCCAGGAATGAAATGACCAGGAACAGGAAGCGCGGTGTTTTCACGAGTCGGAGTTTCATGCTGGGCCTATCGGATGGGGCCAAAGTGGACATTCTCAACGGGGGACGCGGAGCCGAGCACTTGAACGCAGGCACACCGTCCGATTCTCGGCTCACTGAGCGACCAGACGATCTGCTTGTCCCGCGAAACCTCGACCAGTTGCGCCGGTCCGAAGCGGACATTGAGCAGGACGTTACCATTGGGAAGCGGGGTGACGGACTGCGTGCCGGGCCGCTTTTCAAAGGGCTTGTTCATATCGTATTCCCACACCCGCTCACCGCTGCGCGTGACCTCGACCGCGAGCTGGTGGGTTTCATCGAACGCGAGGGTGTTGCCGTTGGGAAGGCGCGCCACTCCCCACGGATGCGGCACTTTGGCCGACCAGACGAGTTTACCGTCGGCGTCATATTCGCGGAGTTCGTCCAGGTCCATGTGGGCGACGAGCAAGGTGCCGTCGGGCGTGATGCGCGCGCGGCGCGTCTGGGTATGCACGCTGCCTTTCGCCGGGAGGATGAACTCGCGCTCCCGCTCGCCCGAGACCTTGTTGAAAAGCATCCACTTCGCCGGTGCGCCGTTTTGGATGAGCCAGACGCGGTCGCGGCCGATCGCACCCAGCGTGTGAACCTCAAAGCCCTCGGGTGCATCGTAGCGCCAAACGATCTCTTTCTTCGGAGAAACTTGCAGGGCGCCGTATTGGAACGCGATCAACACGTCACCGGTCGCGAGCAGCGCCGCATCTTTCACGCCGCCGCGCTTCTCCGTCAGCCGCCACGACCACTCGATCTTGCCTCCGCGGATGACATGGACATCCCGATCTTCCCCGCCGACGAAAAGATCATGTTGGGCCAGACCGTTGCCGACAGGAAAAGTCGTCGCGGCGTGGGCGTGCGGGAGCAGCGTAGTTACGAGGCAAAGCAGCAATGCCGGATACGCGGAGCGGGTGCCGGGACGACGCGTCCACGATCTTGCGCCGAAGTGGAACTTTGAGTTCACGGGTGGTTGCGATCTTGGATTGCCGCGAGATGAATTACGCGAACACCCCCGTCACCGGCTTGCCCTTGTCCGCAAGCTTGAAGGGACGGCCGTTCGGCGCGACCACCACTTCGTCCACCGGCAGGCCGAGTGCGTGCCCGATGGTGGCGTTGAAATCCGGGATGCTGATTTCGTCGTCCTTCACGATTTCGGCGGTCGGATTGGTTGCGCCGAAGACGAAGCCGCCCTTCACGCCACCACCGAACAGTGCGGCCGAAAACGCCTTCGGATAATGATCGCGGCCGAGGCTGCCGTTGATCTTCGGCGAACGGCCAAACTCCGTCGTCACCACGACCAGCGTGTCGCGGAGCATTCCGCGCCCGTGCAGATCGTTCACGAGCGTGGCGAGTCCGCGGTCGAGTTTTTCGCACAAGTCCGGCGTGGCGGTGAAGTTGTTCGAGTGCGTGTCCCAGCCGTGCAGGCTCACCTCGACGAAGCGCACGCCGCGCTCCACGAGCCGCCGCGCCAGCAGGCAGCCTTGCCCGAACGGGTCGCGTCCGTAGGCATCGCGCAGCTCCGCTTTTTCCTGCGTGAGATCAAAGGCCACAATGTCCGCGCTCGCCATCATGCGATACGCGCCGTCGTAGGCACCCGAATGCGCGGCGACGTTCCGCTGCTTACCGAAGGTGCGGACGAAGTCCGCGTCCAGCTCGCCCGCGAGCTTCATGCGGGCGGAATGCGCATCCTTCGTCAGGCCCCTTTGCAGTTCGATGTCCTTCAGCCCGTTCTCCGGGTTGTTCACGAAGAGCGGCGCGAGTTCCGGCGAAAAGAAGCCCGCGCCCGGATGCCGGCTCGCGTTGCCGACATACACGGAACCCGGCAGCGTCGGATTGCCCACACCGCGAAAGTGCTGAAGCCACGCGCCCAGCGACGGGTGATTGATGGTGCCGCGCAACTGGTAGCTGGTGTGCATGAAGTAATTGCCCTGCTCATGCGCGCCTTGCGTCGAGGTGAGCGAGCGCACGACCGTGCCGTGGTGCATCTGCTTCGCCGTGCGTGGCAGATACTCGCCAAGCAGCACGCCGTCCGCGCTAGACTTGATGGTCTTGGTCGGCCCCATTACCGTGCCGGACTTCGGATCCCACGTGTCCACATGGCTCATGCCGCCATCCATGTAGAGATAGATCACGTTCTTCGCGCGGCCCGCCTTCGCCGGATCGGCCGCGAGTGCGTCCCGTGAAAAGAAGTTCGGCAGCAGTCCTACGCCGAGCAGCGAGCTGGCAGTGCGGGCGATGAAGTGACGGCGAGTGGGTTCGTCGGTGCGACGGAGAAATGGGCTCATGGGAATCGTGAATATGTTCAACCGGGCACGGCCAAATCAGTGGAGCTTTGACGCAAATGCCAGCGCCAGATTCGGTCCACAGGGTGGACCGATTTCACGCACATGCAAAGCGAGCCATGTTTCGTTTACACTCTATCGCCTTCACCAGCAAAGCGCGACGACCGCTTGCTGGGCCCGCCGATCGGTCTGAGCTGCTGTGTCAGTGCGCGTGCTTGAACGCTGCGTGATCCGC
>RFVF01000015.1 GCA_009922615.1 Pseudomonadota bacterium | reverse complement strand
CAAATCGCCGGGCGACGATGGTGGCGTTGTGACCGCCAAAGCCGAAGGAATTGTTGGCAATGGCTTCAATCTTCATTTCCCGGGCGGTGTGCGGCACATAGTCGAGGTCGCACTGGGGATCCGGGTTGTCCAAGTTCAGTGTGGGCGGAGCGATCTGCATCTGAAGGGCCTTGGCGCACAGAGCCATTTCGGCCGCGCCAGCCGCGCCGAGCAGGTGGCCGGTCGCGCCTTTGGTGGAGCTGACGGCGAGTTTGCGGGCGTGCTCGCCGAAGACGCTTTTGATGGCCTGAGTTTCGCACACGTCGCCCTGTGGCGTGCTGGTGCCGTGGGCGTTGATGTAGGAAATGTCCTCGGGACGGAGCCCGGCGCTGCGCAGGGCCATCTTCATGCAGCGGGCCGCACCTTCGCCCTCGGGGGCGGGGGCCGTGAGGTGGTTGGCGTCGGCGGTGTTGCCATAGCCGACGATTTCACAGTAGATGCGAGCCCCGCGGGCTTTGGCGTGCTCGAGTTCTTCGAGCACGAGGACGGCGGCGCCTTCGCCCATGACGAAGCCGTCACGGTCTTTGTCGAACGGACGCGAAGCGCGCTGGGGCTCGTCGTTCCGAGTGGAGAGGGCGCGCATCGCCGCGAACCCGCCGATGCCCATTTCGCAGACGGCGGCCTCGGTGCCGCCGGCGAAGATGGCGTTGGCATCGCCCATCTTGATGGTGCGCCAGGCCTCGCCGAGCGCGTGGGTGCTGGTGGCGCAGGCGGAGCAGGTGGCTACGTTGGGGCCGCGCAGTTTGTAATACATGCTGAACACGCCGGAGGCCATGTTCAGGATCATCATCGGAATGAGGAAGGGCGAGATGCGGCCAGGGCCTTTGTTCATCAGGACCGAATGCTGATCGGCATGCGTCTGGATGCCGCCGATGCCGGAGCCAATGAATGCGCCGATCTGGTCACGGTCTAGCTTGTCCAGGTCCATGCCGGAGTCCAGCAAGGCACGCCAGCCGGCGTAGATGCCGAGCTGGGCAAAACGGTCGGTGCGGCGGACTTCCTTGGGTGAGGGAAATGCAGGAACCGGGTCGAAGCCCTTCACTTCGGCGGCGATTTTGCAGTCGTAATTCGCCGGATCGAACGAGGCAATGCGGCCCACGCCACACCGGCTCTCGATGATGTTTTTCCAAAACGTCTCGATGTCGTTGCCCAGCGCGGTGACCGCGCCGAGGCCCGTGACGACGACCCTGCGTTCCAACCCGTGACTTGCCATAAAGGAAAAGGGGCAGCGCGCTGATGCCAGCCCGGCTGCCCCGGAGAAAGTGTGGCCGCCTACTTCTTGCTGCTCTCCTCGATGTAGCGGGTGACGTCACCCACGCTGACGAGCTTTTCGGCCTCTTCGTCAGGCACTTCGATGCCAAATTCCTCCTCGAGCGCCATGATCAACTCGACGGTGTCGAGTGAGTCTGCACCGAGATCCTCAATGAACTTGGCCTCGCCGACGACCTGGTCGGCGTTGACGCCGAGCTGCTCGACGATGATGTCCTTGACCTTCTCTTCGATGGATTTATCAGCCATGTTCGTATTCGTTTACTTTCGTTTTCTGTAGGCGACGCGTCGGAAGCAGTCAAGCCCGGTCTCAGGCTCCGTGTGGACAACTCGTCTCACGCAAGCCCCTGATCTCGGTCAGGGCGTTTTCCGACAACGCGGGTGAGTGTCTAGCGGCTCGCAAGAAGTGCGTCCAGAGGAATAATTTTGCATCAGCCGATATCAGTGAGAGAAGGCGTGCTTACGCGGCGGCAACTTCCTCGACCGCCTCGCGAACCAGCGCCTTGAACTTAGGGATTCCCTCATCAAAGGCCGCCGCGATCGGCAGCACCGGCGTGCGCGTGACGCGCCGCTTGAACTTCTTCAGATTCTGCTCGGCGACCGGCTCATCCATCTTGTTCGCCACCACGAGCCGCGGCTTGTCCAGCAGCGCGGGATCGTAGAGTTCCAGTTCGCGCAGCAATTGTTTGTAATCATCCCACGGTTCGCGCCCGTCGGTGCCCGCCATGTCGAGCAGGAGCACGAGCACCTTGCAGCGCGTGATGTGCCGGAGAAACGCGTGGCCCAAGCCGATGTTTTCGTGTGCGCCCTCAATCAGCCCCGGCACATCGCAAATCGTCAGCCGTTTGAAGTCGGCGTATTCCATGATCCCGATCTGCGGTGTGAGCGTGGTGAAGGGATACGGGGCCACTTTGGGCCGGGCGCGTGACACGGCAGTGAGCAAGGTGGACTTACCGGCATTGGGATAACCCACCAGACCGACCTCCGCCACCGTACGCAACTCGAACCGATAGTAACCTTCGCCGCCAGGCTCACCGGGTTGGGCGAAACGCGGCGTCTGGTTGCGAGCGGTCGCAAAATTCCGGTTGCCCAATCCGCCTCGCCCGCCCTTGCCGAGCACGAATTGCTGGCCGTTGACGGTCAGGTCGGCCACCAACTCCGCATTGTCGGGACCGATGATGGGCGACGCTTCGCCATCATCCGACAGATCAACCTCCTCCGCCATTGCGTCCCCGGACCACCGCAAAATGGGCCGCTTCACCGTGGAGATCACGGCGGGCTTTGCGGGCACCAAAACGGCTTTCGGAACGGGATCCATCTCCGCCTCCTCGGGAAGCGCTTCGACCGGTGTCGGCAGCTTCCAGACCAAGGTGCCACAGGGCACTTTCACGATGAGGTCTTTGCCGGCGTGACCGTCCATACCCTTGCCCAAGCCGTGCTGGCCATTTTCCGCGATGAGCCGTGGGACGTAATACTGGGCGATCAGGTTGTTCAGGTCGTGGTCCGCCTGAAGAATCACACTGCCGCCCCGCCCGCCGTTGCCACCGTCGGGCCCGCCCTTGGGCCGGTAGGCCTCGCGACAAAACGCAATGCAGCCTTTGCCGCCGTGGCCGGCTCGCGCGTAAATTTTGACTTCGTCAACGAACATGATGGTTGTTTGACCGCAGGAGAATGGCAGGGGAAAACAAAAAAGGCGAGGCCGGAGCCTCGCCCGAATTGGTGTGCCGGGGCAGAATCAATTTTGCGCCACAGCCTGCGGGGCGGCGGCCGGAGTCGGCACCACGTTGACGCGACGCTTGGCCTTCTCGAACTTCACATGCCCGTCCACGAGTGCGAACAGCGTCCAGTCGCGGCCCGTGCCGACGTTCTGGCCCGCGTTGAACTTGGAGCCGACCTGACGGACGATGATGCTGCCGGCCGTGACCAGCTCACCGCCGAATGCCTTGACGCCGCGGCGTTTCGAATTTGAATCGCGCCCGTTGCGGCTGCTGCCTTGACCTTTCTTGTGTGCCATAAATTGTCTTTCCGGCGGTGCTGGCAAACCAGCCCGCGCTTAAGCTTTGATTTCCTTGATCTTGACGACGGTGAGTTCCTGACGATGGCCGACGGTGCGGTGGTAGCCCTTGCGGCGCTTCATCTTGAAGGCGATGACCTTCTTGCCCCGCTTGTGCTCAACCACGTCCGCGAGGACGGTGGCTGACGCCACGGTGGGGCTGCCGACGTTGAGTTTGCCATCCGCGTTGACGAGCAACACGCGGTCAAACGTGACCGGCTGCCCGGCTTCGACAGTGAGACGTTCGATTTCGAGCGTGTCACCCGCGCTCACGCGATACTGCTTCCCGCCGGTTTCTAAAACTGCATACATAAATTTTTATTCCCAAAAAGGGACGGGGATCGCACCACACCCCACGCCGGGTGTCAACAGTGCATTTTGATCAACGGCAAGTTTTCCACCTCACTGCGCCATCGAATAGACCAAATCCCGCTTCGGATCCACGTTCCAACGCTTCGCCACGGCCTCCAACTCCGCGTTTAGCGGCCACTGGTCGGGCTGGGCCTCGCCGGTGAACTCCGGATGCCCGCCTTTGAGATGCATGCAGCCTTTGTTGTCGCCGATCTGGCGGATGGTTTCGATCTCCTCGGCGGTCAGCGTGAGGTTGGGCAGTGCGGCCAGCTCATCGATTTTCGATTCGATGGTCTTGGTGGTCGCCCCCACCTCCTGAATGAAGGTGGGAATGACGCTCTTCACCGCCGTCTGAGCCAGCGTCCAGAGGCACGAGAGCTGGAGCATCGTGATCCCGTATTTTTGGGCGATGGGCCGCATCTGTTCGATCTTGGCGTTGCCCGCCTCGACCCAGCCGGCAGGCCGAAACGTGCGGTGGTCACCATGGCCAAACTCGTGGCCGGGCTTCACGTCGTCATGAAACAACCCACCGTAATCCACCACCCGGGCGATGAGCTTCACTCCGTTCTTTTCAGCAGCAGGCAGCACATAGCCGCCGGGCCACGGCTCCATCGGTCCAAGAATGATCATCGCCTCGTCCACGAGCCCGCTGAAGCGCTCGAAGCATTGGATGATGTCGAGCGAAAAACCGTTGGCTGGCCCCGGCGCGATGCCGATGCGGCTGGTGAGCTTCGCCTCCTTCAACGCGGCCATGTTTTTCCAAACTGCATCACTCGAGTAGCCGATGGAGTCCGGGTTGTGCAGGAGCAACGCATCGAAGCGATCTGTGCCGATGCGTTCCAACGACTTCTCGGCAGCCATGCGCAGGTAACCGCCGTATTGCTCGGGCGGCCGCAGGCGCGGGTCGCTGAAGCGCAGGTAGCCCTTCGCTCCGTCGCGTTTGCCGGGATAAATGTCGTGGCCGATGATGCCGATGAGGCAATAGCTGTCGCGCGGAATCCCCTGCAATGCGCGGCCCAGCATCGTGTCCGCCTCGCCGAGGCTGTAAACATCCGCCGACATGAACGTGCGGATGCCGCGATCATACGCGTGCCGGATGCAGCCCAGATAACGTTCCTCGCTGAGGGCTTCGCCGAAATGCATGTAACGCCCCCCGCTCCAAGTGCCGTAGGCAGTGCGTGTTAGTTCCATAATCAAATGATGTGTTGTTCTGCGTGCTTCGCGACGGCCCGCCGCCGCGTGAAATTCGCACGGCGAAACTGTCTGCCGGGAGTTGACGCGAAAGCAAGACGCAAGGCAGGCCCAGAATTGGCGTGTGCTGGCCGCGGATTGACGCCCTTGTCCAACTTCACCTACCGACCCCAACTGCGCCGAAACGGCCGACCTCCCGGGCGGGGGCCGCCGGGCACATTGCCACCCGGCCGATTCCCGCTGCGGGGCCGCTGGCTACTGCCTGGCGAACCGGGCTCCGGCGCGAACCCGCTCTGCCAACTGTCTGCGCGATGCAACGGATGCTGGGATCGCTGCGCATTCTGCGCACGCTGCGGACGGTGTGGGGGCTTCTGCTGACGTTGCTGGGGTTGTGCGGGACGCGAGTGCTGCTGCTGTCCACGTCCGCGTTCTTGCTGAGGCGGGCCAGAACGAACTTCCGGCCGATCCGTGTAATCAAAGCCCTCCGCGTGTTTGCGCACCAGACCGCGTCCGATGAAGCGCTCCAACGACCGCAGTTCACCGTGATCCTCCGGCGTCACGAAGCTGATGGCGTCGCCGATCGCCTGCGCCCGGCCCGTGCGACCGATGCGATGGACGTAATCCTCCGAGTGCATCGGGAAGTCGAAGTTCACGACGTGCGAGATGCCGTCCACGTCAATGCCGCGCGCCGCGATGTCCGTCGCCACCAGCACGCGCACCACGCCCGACTTGAAGTCGCGCAGCGCGCGGAGCCGCTGGTTCTGCGAGCGGTTCGAGTGCAGCGTCGCGCAGGTGACCCCATGGGATTCGAGCTGCCGGGCGAGTCGGTCGGCGGAATGCTTCATGCGCACGAAGACGAGCACCATGTTCATGTTCGGGTCTTCGAGCAGATGCGCGAGCAGCGCAACCTTCCGCGAACGCGGCACTTCATAGGCCCACTGCGTGACCGTCTCGGCAGGATTTGACCGGCGGCCGATCTGCACGAGCTTCGGCGCGTGTTGAAACTCATGCGTCAGTCCCTCGATCTCGCGCGATAGCGTGGCGGAGAAGAGCAGCGTCTGCCGCTGCTTCGGCAGAGAACGGACGATCTGGCGGATGGACGGGAGAAAGCCCATGTCCAGCATGCGGTCGGCCTCGTCGAGCACGAGGTATTGCAAGCCGGTGAAGTCCGAGTAGCGCCGCCCCATGAGGTCTAGCAGCCGGCCGGGCGTGGCGACGATGATTTCGAGGCCCGACTGAAGCGCCTTGATCTGCGCGTTCTCGCCCACGCCGCCAAAGACCGTGGCCATTTTGAAAGGCAGATACTTCCCGTAGGCGCGGATGTTTTCCTCGATCTGCACCACCAATTCACGCGTCGGCGCGAGCACGAGCACACGCGTGCCGTGCCTCTGAGCGGGAGTTGCGGCGAGCTTGGTCAACAGTGGCAGCGTGAACGCCGCCGTCTTGCCCGTGCCCGTCTGCGCGATGCCGATGAGGTCGTGTCCCACGAGAATCTGGGGAATGGCCTGCACCTGAATCGGGGTCGGCTCGGTGTAGCCCGCATCGGCGATGGCGCGGAGGATGTTGGCGTCGAGATTGAGTGCGCTAAACGACATATAGCTTGGCAGTGTGCTTCAGAGTGGCGGGCTGACGCGAACTAAATTTGCGGGCAGCAACGAGGCGTATTGAACTCGCGCCCAACGCAGCTCGGCATTCGGATGTCGAGCTACGCACCCCAGTGCGCGAGCCGCTGCCGCAATTTCTTCACATGGGAGAACTTCGGTGTGATGGGCGGAAAGTCGTTCAGCAATTGCTCCGCCCTCGGCACCGCACCCCACGCGGTCACGGTGAACATCTCGAACGCGTGCTGTGACTTGAAGCCCAGTTCGCGATTCTGCCGCAAGAAGCGCTCACGCAAGACCGCCTTCCACTCCTCGCGGTCTTTCGGCGCGGCCATCTTGTGCCGGCCAATCCACGGCAGCCACTCGGCGATTTGGGACTGATGGCACCACGTCTCCTCGCAGACTGTCTCGAACGCCACCTCCACGTCCACCGCGAGGTCGTGCGTGTTCGCGCCAAACTGGTAGCCGTCGTAGGTGTTCAGGATCACCGGCACCTTCACCGGCGTGGACTTTGTCTCATCCGCCGGATACTCGGGCGTGAACGCATGCGGCACGTTGATCATGTAAGCCACCTCGCGCACTGCCGACGCCACCGCCACATGGTCCACGTGAATGCCCGCGCGCGGGTCACTCGCCACCGGCGGGCAGAAAAGATAATCCGGCTCGAAGTCGCGAATGGCTTTCCACAAAGCTGCGAGCAAATCCGTCGTCACCCGCAGACACGCCTCGCGCGGAATCCGCCCGTTTGGCAAACGCAATGGCTCAAACTGAAATCCCCCAATGGCCGCCGCCGCCGCCTGCTCGCGCAACCGCAACGCGCCCGTCTCCTCGCGCGTGCGATAGTGATGGCCCGCCTTGCCGTCCGTGCAGACGACCACCTTCGCCGTGAAGTCCGCGCCGAG
Organism: Pseudomonadota bacterium; assembly: GCA_009922615.1. Taxonomy (GTDB): domain Bacteria; phylum Verrucomicrobiota; class Verrucomicrobiia; order Limisphaerales; family SXTU01; genus SXTU01. The sequence goes on along the minus strand of RFVF01000015.1, from coordinate 68,883 downwards.
CTTGCGCCGCCACAGTTCGAACGTCCCGGCGGCGGTGAACTCGTAGTCGTCGAAGTGCGCGTGCAAGAACAGAGCTTTCATAATGATCGGCCGGTGTTTCCGTGAATCTTCCCCAGCATGGTCCACTGGCGATTCAAAGTGAAGGATGACTGTGCCTGGCTTTGACGCAGCGGACTTTTTCTCGCGTAGTTTCAGCGCCTGCCGTATCCAAGCCGCCATGCACCTGCGCGCCACCATCGCCGTCCTGACGCTCGCCTCTCTCTCCGCCGCTGCCGCTGACTGGCCGCAGTTCCTTGGCCCCACGCGCAACGCAGCCTATGCCGGTCCTGAGGTTGCGGAACCTTGGCCAAAGGAAGGCCCGCCCATGGCATGGCAAAAAAAACTCGGCACCGGCTGGGCCGGGCCCGTCGCGGCCGGCGGCAAGGTCATCGTCTTCCACCGCATCGCGAATGAGGAACTCGTCGAGTGCCTCGACGCGAAGTCCGGCAGGGAGCTTTGGAAACAGGCCTTCCCCACGCACTACACCGACCGCTTTGGCTTCGACAACGGCCCACGGTCAACACCGTGCATTGCGGACGGTCGTGTCTTCACGTTTGGCGCGGACGGCAACGTGCACGCGCTCGACTTTGCCACCGGCAAGTCGCTGTGGAGCATAAACGCGGCGCAGGACTTCACCGCCGACCAAGGCTTTTTCGGCTTCGCGTGCTCGCCACTCGTCGAGGGAAACCGGTTGCTGCTCAACATTGGCGGGAAGAGCGGCGCAGGCCTCGTGGCCTTCGACACCGCAACGGGCAAAGTGCTTTGGCAGGTGCGCGATGACGAGGCGAGTTACTCCTCGCCCGTCGCCGCCACCATCGCCGGCCAGCGACACGCGCTCTTCTTCGCGCGACACCAGCTCGTCTCGCTCGATCCGGCCAACGGCAAGGTGCGCTTCACCTTTCCTTGGGGGCCGAAGATGCAGGCCTCCGTCAGCGCGGCGGTGCCCGTCGTGAGCGGGGACAGCGTGTTCATCTCGGCTGGCTACGGGGCCGGGGCGGCGTTGCTGCGCGTGGAGGCGGGCGGCGTAAAAACGATTTGGTCCGGCGAGGAGCAGCTCACCGCGCAATACGTCACGCCAGTGCTGCGCGATGGATTTCTTTATGGCTTCGAAGGCCGCGTGGACACTGGCCCGCGACCTGAACTGCGTTGTGTCGAGCTCGCTACGGGCAAAGTCCGCTGGAGCACAGACCGCGTCACCCACGGCGGCATCATCCTCGCCGGCGGCGACCTCCTCATCACCTCGGACACCGGTGAACTCGTGCGCGTGGCCGCCGACCCTAAAGCCTTCGCGGAAAAAGCCCGCGCGCAAATCCTCGGCCGTGAAGGTCGCTCCCAACCCGCTCTTGCCGACGGCCTGCTCCTCGCCCGCGACAAGACCAAACTCGTGGCGGTGGAGTTGCATAGGCGGTAGGACGACGCAGCCGTGCCGCCGCGAAGTGGCAGTGTTTTCATGTCGGCGCAAGGAGGAGGGCGAGCATTGCTTTGTCTGATGAGGCGAGGGCGAATTTCGATGCACCGACAACTCACGCCAATGCCTATTCTGCCGGCCATGAAAACTGCGCTCCTCGCTCCTTCCCGCGTCCGCACCCTCTCGTCACCTGACCGCAACCGCATTCAACTCGCGCCCGCCACGGAGCGGGACCGGGAGACCATCTATCGTATCCGACACGAGGTCTTCGCCCACGAGCTCGGCCAGCACTCGCCTAACAGCGCCGCTCTTCTGCGAGACGCACTCGATGACTTCAACCTCTACCTGGTCGCGAAAGTAGCCGGCGAAGTCGCCGCGTTTGTCAGCCTCACGCCGCCGTCCGCACCGAGTTACTCAATGGACAAATACCTGGCGCGTGAGCAACTGCCGTTCGCGTTCGACAGCCAGCTCTACGAAGTGCGCTTGCTCACAGTTGTCCCAACGTTTCGCGGTAGCGAGTTGGCCGCATTGCTCATGTATGCGGCATTCCGCTGGGTCGAGGCGCACGGCGGCACACGGCTCATGGCCATCGGCCGTCGCGAAGTGCTGGAGCTCTACCTGCGCGGCGGGCTGGAACCGGTCGGGATGGCAGTCCAATCCGGCGCGGTGACGTATGACGTGCTGCAGGCGCCCATATCCGCCATCCGCGAACGCATACAGAGCTTTGGCGGCTTGCTGGACCGGCTCGAAAGCAGGGTGGACTGGCAACTCAACTTTCCGTTTCGTCGTCCCGCTGCATGTTTCCACGGCGGTGCATTTTTTGACGCAATCGGGCCACGCTTCGATCATCTCGAACGTCACCGCAACATCATCAACGCCGATGTGCTTGATGCATGGTTTCCGCCTTCACCCCAGGTGCTCGCCGCCTTGAGCGAGCATCCATCATGGCTTCTGCGCACTTCGCCACCGACCGCGTGCGAAGGGTTGGTCGAGACCATCGCCGAGGCACGCGGAGTTGCGCCCGCAAATATCCTGCCGGGGGCCGGCTCTTCGGACCTCATCTTCCGCGCACTCCGACACTGGCTTACGCCCGCTTCGCACGCGCTGATTCTTGATCCAACTTACGGTGAGTATGCCCACGTGCTGGAGAAGGTGATCGGCTGCACGGTGGACCGGCTCACGCTCGCGGCGCGTGACGGCTTCGCGGTGGATCTCACCCGCCTCGAATCCGCGCTGGCCGACGATTACAACCTCGTGGTGCTGGTGAACCCGAACAGCCCAACCGGCCGCCACATCCCGCGCGAGCAGTTGGAAGCCGTGTTGCGTCGTGCCCCGCAACGGACGCGCATCTGGGTGGACGAAACTTACGTGGAATACGCGGGGCCGAATCAGTCGCTGGAACATTTCGCCGCCACGTCGGAAAACGCCCTCGTTTGCAAATCCATGTCCAAGGTTTATGCGTTGAGCGGCGCGCGGGTGGCTTACCTCTGCGCCGGACCGCACCAGCTCGAAGCGCTTCGCGCCATCACACCGCCGTGGGTCGTGAGCCTGCCCGCGCAAGTCGCTGCCGTCCGGGCGCTACAAGACCCAGCTTACTACGCGGCCCGTTACGCGGAAACAGCGGCGCTGCGCGAGCAATTTGCGGTGCAACTGCGCAAGCTCGGTTTGAAAACCGTGCCCGGAATCGCGAACTTCATCCTCTGCCAACTCCCGTCGCATGGACCCGATGCCGCGACCGTGGTGAAACAGTGCCGCAAACACGGCGTGTTCCTCCGCGATGCCTCTGTCATGGGCTCGCAACTTGGCACGCACGCGCTGCGCATCGCGGTCAAGGACGCGGAAACGAACGGCCGAATAGTGGATTGCTTGTCGGCGTGCTGATCTGGGGAGACTATCAGGCCACGCTCGCCCGCGGCATTATCGCAGCCCGCGTCCCAGGCCAGTTCGTCATTGTAGGCTTGCGGATGAAACTGCCGCTTCGAACAGGCACTGGCTCTGACCCCGTTGCTTTTTCCTCGCCAAGTTTTCCCTGCACAGGCAAACAATCCCCCTTCGCATGAGCGAGCAAATCGTCATCCTCGACTTCGGTTCTCAATACACGCAGGTCATCGCGCGCCGCATCCGCGAGTGCAACGTGTATTCCACCATCGTCCGCTACGACACCCCGGCGGATGAAATCGCCGCGATGGCCCCGCGCGGCATCATCCTCTCCGGCGGCCCGTCGAGCGTGTATGCCAAGGACGCGCCGCTGCCGGACAAGGCCATCTTCAAGCTCGGCGTGCCCATCCTCGGCATCTGCTACGGCGTGCAACTCCTCGCGCACTTCAACGGCGGCAAGGTCGAGAAGGGCCAGAAGCGCGAATACGGCAAGGGCACGCTCACCGTCCACGACGCGAGCTGCGCGCTCTTCGAGACCCTCCCGACCACGCTCCAAGTCTGGAACAGCCACGGCGACAAGCTCACCAAGCTGCCGAAGGATTTCGCGGTCGTCGCGACCACGGAGAACAGCGACTACGCGGTCATCGAGCACCGCGAGCGGCGCATCTTCGGACTTCAGTTTCACCCCGAGGTCGTCCACACGCCGCGCGGGCGGGAGGTTTACAGCAACTTCGTCCACGGCATCTGCGGCTGCGGCAAGCACTGGACGATGCGCAACTACTTGGAGCGCGCCGTTGCCGACATCCGCACGCAAGTTGGCAACGAGCGGGTAATCCTCGGCCTCAGCGGCGGCGTGGATTCCAGCGTCGCCGCCGCGCTCTTGCACAAGGCCATCGGCGACCAACTCACCTGCATCTTCGTCAACAACGGCCTGCTCCGCGCGCGCGAGGCCGAGGTCGTGCAGGAAGTCTTTGGCCGCAACTTCAAGGTGAAGCTGCAATACGAGGACGCCACCAAGCTCTTCCTCGGTAAGCTCAAGGGAGTCACCGAGCCGGAGAAGAAGCGCAAGATCATCGGCAAAGCGTTCATCGACGTCTTCCAAGCCGCGACAAAGAAGGCCGGCAAGGCCAAGTTCCTCGCGCAGGGCACGCTGTATCCCGACGTCATCGAGTCCGTGCCCATCGCGGGCAATCCCGCCGCGCTCATCAAGAGCCACCACAACGTCGGCGGCCTCCCCAAGAACATGAAGTTCAAGCTCGTCGAGCCGCTACGGATGCTCTTCAAGGACGAGGTGCGCGTGCTCGGCCTCGAACTCGGGCTGCCGAAGGAAATCGTCTATCGCCAGCCCTTCCCCGGCCCCGGCCTCGCCGTGCGCGTGCTGGGCGATCTCACCGCCGACAAGCTGCGCATCGTGCGCGAGGCGGACGCCATCGTGGTCGAGGAGATGAAGGCCAGCGGCCTCTACTACTCGATCTGGCAGAGCTTCGCCGTGCTGCTCCCGTGCAAGAGCGTGGGCGTGATGGGCGACGAGCGGACCTACGACTTCACCATCTGCGTGCGCGCGGTGGAAAGCCAGGACGGGATGACCGCCGACTGGGTGAAGCTGCCCTACGAACTGCTGGAGAAGCTCTCGACGCGCATCATCAACGAGGTGAAGGGCGTCAACCGCTGCGTCTTCGACATCACCAGCAAGCCGCCGGGGACGATCGAGTGGGAGTGAGCTGCGTTCAGAAACGCAGCCAAACCGCTTGCGCCTTGGCGGTGGCGCGGCTTTGCGATTAGCCTTCGGTCACATGAAATCGTCCAGCCATTCCCATGCGCATGACAATGCCGCCGAGCCGCTGGCCGAATTGACCTCACGGCTGCGGCAGAAGTCGCGACGCATCACCGGGCCGCGGCAGTCGATCCTCGACCTGCTGCGCCAGCACCGGCATCCGATGACGAACAAGGAAATCCACGCCGCCTTGGGGAAGGGCGACTGCGACTTGGCGACCATCTACCGCTCAATGCACTTGCTCGAAGAGATGGGAATGGTCAAGCGGTTCGACTTCGGCGACGGCACGGCGCGGTTCGAACTGGTCACCGGCGACGCGCATGCGCATCACCATCACCTCGTCTGCACGTGCTGCGCGGACATCGTGGAGATTGACGACTGCTTTGCAGACGAGCTGGAGAAACGCGTCGCCGCCGCGCACGGCTTCAAGAGCGTTACCCACAAGCTGGAGTTCTTCGGCGTGTGTCCGGAGTGCCAGAAGCAAGGCCATTCCCACGAACAAACAAAACGTGCGCGCCGCAAGCCGTGCGGGTGTTGAGTTGTTTGGCCGCGAATCAACAGGGATTCGACACTGACGGGGGGGCAGAACGCCATTTTGTCCGTGGTCGATCCGTGTTTCCTGCGCGGCTAAAAAGCCGGCGGTTACTTCGCCCCCTCCGCCAAATCCACGCAAATGAGCTCCTTGTCATTCCTCAGGTAGGCGTGCTTGTTCGCGAAGGCGGGGTGCGACCAGACCACAGGGCGGGCACCGGCGTTTCCGGTGGGTTCGAGCAGATGCGCGCGGCTGATTTCCTCGTAACCCTGCGGTGACAGCTTCGCGATGATGAGGTCGCCCTTCTCGTTCGCGATGAAGAAGCGGTCGCCGTGCTTCACAAGAAAGGCGTTTGCCCAGCGGTCATTGCGGCCGCCGTTTTCGCCCGTTGCGCCCGTGGCCTTGAAGGTTTCCCAGACGCGCTCTCCGGTTTCAGACCGGAGGCAGCGGAGCTGGCCGTAACTGCACACTCCGTAGATGTGACCATCCTCGAACCACGGTGTGCACATGATGGCGTGGAGCTTGTCGGTGTTGCGTTCGTTGCTGCTCGTGCCGCGCCAGAGGACCTCGGCAGCGGGTTTGTCCGCGGCGAGCTTAAGCATCAGCGGGCCGTTATAGAACGACGTGAGAAAGAGCTTGTCACCCAGCACACGCGGGGTGGGGATGGTGAGTCCGGAACGGACGGCGAACGGTTCGCTCCAATAGACTTTCCCCGTCTCCGGGTCGAGCGAGTTGACCGACTCGGGATGCCAGATGATGAGCTGCCGTTTGCCACCCGCTTGGAAAATCATCGGCGGGCAGTAGCCCGGTTCTTTCGCGGTCAGCGCGCGCCAGAGTTCCTTGCCCGTGTCCTTGTCGAAAGCCATCGCCACGCTGCCCTCGCCGCCGACGAGGCAGATGAGTTTGTTGCCGTCGAGCAACGGGTTCGCGGCGAAGCCCCACAGCGGCGTCTTGGCGTTAAAGTCCTTCTTGAACTCGTGCGACCAGATGACTTTTCCGTCCTTTGCATCAAGGCAGAACAAGTGTCCCTCCGTGCCGAGCGTCCAAACTTTGCCGCCGCTGACGACGGGCGTGGCGCGCGGGCCGGCGGGATAGCTCACGTCGTAGGGGCAATCGTATTCGTGTTGCCAAAGAATTTCCCCGGTCGCCTCATCGAGACAGAGCACGCGCTCTTTGCCCGGGATGACGCCGCGATTGAAGGGATTCGCGGGATTCTTCGCGCCCTGCGACAGCACGCGGTCAGTCACGAACACGCGCCAGCCAGCCACCGCCGGCCCCGTGTAGCCCGCGCCGATGGGCGTGCGCCAGCGCACCGGTGGGCCGCCGGCGGGAAATGACTTTACGATGCCGGTCTCGCGCCAGAGGCCGTCGCGTTGCGGGCCAAGCCATTGCGGCCAGTCATCGGCGGACGCGGAACGAGCGAGCGCGGAGAGCAAGAGGGCGAGCAAAAGTTGGCGGCGCATAGGCAGACGTTATTCGTCGGGACGCCGCCTGGCGACGATGAAGTGCGAGGTCTGGCGCTTCGCGCTCGCAACTTTTCTGCCGGGCTGGTTAAGTATCGCGGCAGCCACATGGCACAATTCACTTACAAGGCGCGGAAGCGTTCCGGCGAAACCGTCAGCGGCGTGCTGGATGTGAACGATCGCAGCGCGGCACTGGCGCAGATCGACAAGCTGGGGCTTTTCCCCGTCGCGGTGGAGCTGGCCAAGGGTGGCGCGAGCACGACGGCGGGCAAGGCCGGCGTGGCGTTTGATTTCACGAAGCTGCTGCCGCCAACGTTGCGCGAGGCGGCGCTACGGCCGCGCAAGCCAAAGTTGCAGGAGCTGGCCACGTTCACCCAGCAGCTCTCGAATCTCCTCCGTTCCGGCATGCCGCTCACCGTCGCGCTCAACAGCATGACGCACCTCGAAACGAAAGGCATTCCCTCCAAGATCAGCAAGCAGTTGAAAGCCGACGTGACCGAGGGCCGCAGCTTGTCCGATGCGATGGCCAAGCAGCCGGTCATTTTCTCCGACATGTATGTGAACATGGTGCGCGCGGGTGAGCAAAGCGGCGCTCTGCAGGAGGTGCTGAAGCGGCTGGCGGAACACTTCGAGCGGTTTGCGGAAGTGCAGCAGAAGTTCGCGTCGGCGATGATCTATCCGGCGTTTGTGATGGCCACGGGCGTGGTCATCATCTTCTTTTTCATGACCTACATGCTGCCGAAGTTTCTCAGCATTTTTCAGGACATGAAGGTGGAGCTGCCCGCGTCCACAAAGCTCCTCATCGGCATCAGCAACATCTTTAGCAATCCGGTTTACCTGCTCGTCATGGGCGTGGTCGTCGTGGCTGGCGCGATCGTCTTCCTGCGTTTCCGTGCGAGCAACTTGGGCCGCAAGACACTCGACCGCTGGAAGCTCAACGCCCCGATCATCGGCCACGTGGTGCGGCTGCATCTCTTTGGCCAGTTCGCGCGCACGCTCTCCACGCTCATGCAGAACGGCGTCTCCGTGCTCACTGCGTTGAAGATCACGGAGCAGGTCATGCCCAACTCCGTGCTGAAGGAAGCCATCGCCCAGACGCGCGAGGCCGTGACGGACGGCAAGACCATCGCGCAGCCGCTAGCGAAGAGCAAAGTGTTCCCCCAACTGATGATCGACCTCATCAAGATCGGCGAGGACACTGGCGACGTGCCGGGATCGTTGCGCAACCTGGCCGACACCTACGAAAGCGAGCTGAACATCGGCCTGCGCGTGATGACGAATTTGATCGAGCCGGTGCTGATCGTGAGCATCGCGCTGGGCGTGGGCTTCCTGCTGTTGAGCGTGTTGCAGGCCATGTTCACGATCACGTCCAATATCGGCAACAGCATGGGGGGCCGATGAACCTGACGCGCCCTGCCAGTCGGCTTGGAGCCTTCACCCTCATCGAGATCATGATCGTCGTGGGGTTGATCGCCATCGTCATGTCGGTGGCGATCCCGGCGTTTGTCGCGGCGCACAACAAAACGCCGATGCGCCAGGCGCTCAACGATGTGATGGAGGCCTGCGCCACCGCCCGCGCGCAGGCGATCTTACACGGAAGTCTGGTCGAGCTGCGCATCAGGCCGCAGGACTACACGTTTGAAGTTTCGGCAACGGGCAAGAGCGAGACTTCGGTCGGCGCGAGCGACGCGCGTCCGTCCCCAAAGGCAGGCGAGGGGCACAATGTTTTCTCCGTAAAGCTGCCGAGTGAAGTCGGCATCGAGGAACTCGCGATCAACTTCCAACTGCTCAAGGACGCCGAACTCGTGGCCGTGCGTTTCCATGCGAACGGAACGTGCGATGAGTTCACCGTCATCCTGCGCTCGCTCTACGGCGACGTGCGCAAAATCACGCTCGACCCGGTCACGGGCCGGGCCGACTACGACGTGATTCGATGAAGGTGACACGGGAAAAGTGGCCGGCGACAGGTGACGTGGTGCACTGCGGCCCGCGGCCTGCGGCCCCTGCCTTCACGCTGCTCGAAGTGATGATCGCCGTCGGCATTTTCTTCATGAGCGTGTTTGCGATCCTGGAACTGGTTTCGCAGAACCTGAAGAACGTGCAGCGGCTCCAAAAAACTTCCGTGGACATTGGCAGTCTCGCCTCCGAGTTGTCGCTGACCAACAAGCTCGAGGAAGGCAGTGACTCGGGAAACTTCGGCAACCTGTATCCCGGCGTCTCATGGAGCCGCAACATCACGATGGTAGGCACCAACGGCCTGTTTCAGGTGGACTTCACCGTGTATGACGGTTCGTCTGGTGCTCGCATGGCGGCAGAGAGCCGGCTTTCCATCTTCCTCTACCGGCCCGACTCGCCGATGGGCGTCAGCTCGGGCTTCAAGCGATGAAAATGACCGATGACAAAGGGCAGGCGACCAGTGACTCAGCGCGTTCGCGCGACCGTCACCCGTCATCTGTCACCGGTCACCCGCCTCGCATTCGCGCCTTCACGATCATCGAACTGCTCGTCGCCGTGGCCATCCTCGGCACCATCGTGACGGCCATCTACGCGAGCTGGACCGCCGTCTTGCGCGCGGCGAAGGCGGGCAACACCGCCGCTGACGAGGTGCAGCGCATCCGCATCGCGCGACAGGCACTCGAACAATCCCTCGCGTCCGCCGTGCTCTACGCCGGCAACCCGCGCTACTACTCGTTCCTCTCAGACACGACCGATGAGAAGTTCGCCTTCCTCAGTTTCGTTGCGCATCTGCCGGACGATTTTCCCGGCAGTGGAATGTTTCCCAACCAGCCGCTGCGCCGCGTGACCTTCGCTGTGCAGCCGGGCACGAACAGCGGCCCGCCCTCGCTCATCTTGCGGCAAGCCTCGCTACTGACGCCGACGAACTCGCCGATCGAGGAATCCTACACGCTCACGCTCACGCGTAATCTCGCGGTCTTCGGCGTTGAGTTCTGGAGCACGAACATCGGCGACTGGGATGTCGAGTGGCTCCAGACCAACCAGTTGCCCAAGATGGTGCGCGTGACGCTGGGCATGGGCGGAGCGCAGGCGGGCTCACCGCCCTCCGTGCTGGTCAGCAGCGTGATTTCGCCCGGCGGGCAGGGCGTGAATCGTGAACTGCAAGGTGTGTTGCGCCCTCTTGGAGGTGTCGGCTTACAGAATCCTCCAGCCAACCCGATCCGGCGATGAAGCTCATTCCTCACCGCCAGGCTCGGTCCGGCATCGCGCTCATCATCGTGATGCTCGTGATCGTGGTGCTGGCGGTGCTGGCGGGCGGGTTTGCTTACTCGGTCAAGGTCGAGACCACGCTCGCTCGCAACGCTTCGCACGACTACGACTACGAGTGGCTGGGCCGCTCAGGCGTCGAGCTGGCGCGCTACGTCGTTGCGCAGCAGATGAACGTTCCCAACGAGCCCTACGATGCGTTAAACCAGAAGTGGGCCGGCGGACCGATGGGCACAAACGACGCGCTCGCCGCCGTCTCGCTCACCGACGTGCGGCTCGGGCCGGGCACCTTCACCGTGAAACTCACGGATTGCGAACGGAAGGTGAACATCAACGCCGCCAGCCCACCGATTCTCGCGCAGGCCCTCAAGCTGGTGGGCGTGGACGTGACCGAGGCCAGCCAAGTTTCGGACTCAATTCTCGATTGGATTGATCCCGACGACCAGCCGCGGCCCAACGGCGCGGAGAGCGAATACTACTTGAGCTTGGCACCGCCATATCAGGCCAAGAACGGGCCGCTGGACGACCTGACCGAACTGATGCTCATTCGCGGCGTGACGCCGGACATGTTCCACGGCACGGACCTGAGCCAGATCGACGTGCCGCGCAGCGTGACGGGCCGGGCCTTGATGGTGAACAAATACAACGGCCCCATTTACACCAACGCGCTGAAGGACATTTTCACCACCACCTCGGCAAGGTTCGTGAATCTCAACACCGCCTCCGCGCTCGTGCTGCAAACCGTGCTCGGGGTGGACGGCCCCACAGCGCAGGCCATCATCAACCGCCGCGCGGGGGTCGATGGGCAAGACGGCACCGAGGATGACACGCCTTTTCGGGGTGTCGGCGAGTTGGCCAGCGTGCCCGGCATCAACCCGGCGGCGATCCAGCAACTGGCTCAATCTCAGACCCTCAACGTGCGCAGCGCCGTCTTCGAGGTCGCGGTGGACGTGGACATCGGCGGGCAGAAGCGGACGATGGTTGCCTTGATTTACCGGCTCAATGCGCGCGACGTGCGCACGCTCTACACGCACTGGAAGTGAGCGAGGGGAGCGGCGGGTTTGCCACCGCGGAACTTAAATCTGCTGCACAACCTTCTGGTAGCACTCAGGGCAGATGCCGTGGGTGAACTTGGCCTGCGAGTGCGTCGTGATGTAGGACTCCACCTCGTGCCAGTAGTTCCGGTCGTCGCGGATTTTCTTGCAGTAGCAGCAGATGGGCAGCAGGCCCTGAAGTTGTTTCACATGCTCCAGCGCAACCTCGAGATCGCTGACGCGGGCGGCCAGCTCGGTCTGGAGATGCACCACGCGGGCGCCGACTTGCACGCGGGCTTTCAACTCCTCCTGGTCGAAAGGCTTCGTGATGTAATCGTCCGCGCCGGATTCGAGACCTTGGACGATGTTCGCCTTTCCACCCCGGATGGTGAGCAGGATCATGTAGAGCGGCGAAAGCTTGAGCTGATGGCGCGCGCGACAGCACAGCTCCACGCCGTCCATGCCGGGCATCTGCCAGTCGATGACCGCGAGGCGCGGGGGATTTTCAACCTGAAGCGCCTGAATCGCCTGCTCGCCGTTGGTGGTGCTGACGACCTCGTATTGCCAGCGGGTCAGCAGGTCTTCAAGGATCCGGCGGACCACTGGGTCATCTTCAACGATCAGGACTTTCATGCGCTTTGATTGGGCGACGGGAGACTTCCAAGAAGGCCGGTGCGCGTCAAGCCACGCGTGCAGTAAACGCATTGCCTCCCGCGCATCCCTCCTGCCAAGCTCGGCCCATGAAATACCGCCGCTTTGGGAAAACTGAGTTGCAAATGCCCGTCTTCTCCTGCGGCGGCATGCGCTACCAGCACAAGTGGCAGGACGTGCCCCCGCACGAAGTCCCCGCCGCCGGCCAGGCCAACCTCGAAGCCACCATCCACCGCGCCCTCGAGCTCGGCATCAACCACATCGAGACCGCGCGCGGCTACGGCTCCAGCGAAATGCAACTCGGCTGGGTGCTCCCGCAAATCAAGCGTGAGAAACTCATCGTCCAGACCAAGGTCGCCCCCTTCGCCACCCCCGAGGAATTCCTCCGCACCTTCGACCAGTCCATGAAGCACCTGCGGCTCGACCACGTGGACCTCCTCTCCTTCCACGGCATCAACCACCGCCAGCACCTCGACTGGACCCTCCGCAAAGGCGGCTGCCTCGAAGCCGCCCGCCGCCTCCAGCGCGAAGGTCGCTGCCGCCACATCGGCTTCAGCACCCACGCCACCACCGACATCATCCTCGACGCCGTCAACTCCGGCGAGTTCGCCTACTTCAACGTCCACTGGTATTTCGTCAACGACCTCAACTGGGCCGCCATCGAAGCCGCCACCCGCCTCGACATGGGCGTCTTCATCATCAGCCCCAACGACAAGGGCGGCAAACTCTACGCCCCCCCGCCCAAACTCGTGGACCTCTGCGCGCCGCTCACGCCCATGCAGTTCAACTCCCTCTACTGCCTCGCCCGCCCGGAGGTCCACACCCTCAGTTGCGGCGCGGCCAAACCCTCTGACTTCGACGACCACGTCGCCGGCCTCGCGCACTACGACCGCGCGGCGGAAGTCATCGCCCCCATCGAGGCCCGGCTGCGCGCCGAGATGCTCCGCGTGCTGGGCGACGACTGGTGCCGCCGGTGGTTCGAGGGCCTGCCGAGCTACGTGGACGTGCCCGGCGAAATCAACGTCAGCGAAATCCTCCGCCTCTGGACCTACGCCAAGTCCCTCGACCTCGTGGACTGGGGCAAGATGCGCTACAACCTGCTGGGCCAGGCCGACCACTGGTTCCCCGGCCACAACGCCGCGAGCTTCGACGAGTGATTGCGCTGACCGTCTGCTTGGCGGCTTGGCATTTCGTCGTCTATGACGCGACAAGAGGCGAGCGCGATGTTTGTGAAGTTCATGGCGGACCGATGGGAAAGACGTTGGTTGATTTGGACTGGGGAATGAAGCGCAGCCCGGAGGTTTGGGCGAGGCAACGGGCAAGGAAACATTTCTTTCCTCACGCGAATGAGCCGTATGAAAGTGGTTGGTGTATGGGAACCGGACAGTCCTTCGCCCGAGTGTTCGTCTGTCCAGATTGCACCGCCGCCCGGACATCTTGGCTAACGACCAATGCGGTTCCAGCCCGATAGCAGCCAAAATCCTTTCCCCGTCCCCGCCTGCTCCGCACACTCCGCGCATGAACGTGACCGTCCGCGGGCGCACGCGCCACTACCGCACCGTCAGCTTCGACGCGGCGAAGAACCAAGTCCGGCTCATCGAGCAACGCCTGCTGCCGCACGCGTTCAAGGTCGTCGGCACGCGCGACTTCCGCGCCACCGCCGTCGCCGTCCGCGACATGGTCGTGCGCGGCGCGGGCGCCATCGGCGCGACGGCGGCTTACGGCCTGGCGCAGGGCGCGCGGGCGTTTCGCGGGAAGGACCTGGCGAAGTTTCAGGCGCACGTTGAAGTCGTTTTCCAAACACTGAAGGAAGCCCGGCCCACCGCCGTTGACCCCGTCAACGCGATGCTTGATGTGCGTCGCGCGATGTCCGCCGGCACGACTGTTGCGGAGCAGCAGGCCCTCGCCCTCGCCGCCGCCGCGCACTTCGCCGACGAGGACGTGGCGCATTGCGAAGCCATCGGCCAGCACGGCGCGAAGTTGATTCGCGACGGCATGCGGGTGCTCACGCATTGCAACGCCGGCTGGCTGGCCTTCGTGGATATCGGCACCGCCACCGCGCCGATGTATGCCGCGCAGGCGGCGGGCCGCCAGTTCCACGTCTTCTGCGACGAGACGCGCCCGCGCTCGCAGGGCGCGACGCTCACCGCGTGGGAGCTGGCGCAGCAGGGCGTGTCGCACCAAATCATCGCCGACAACGCCGCCGGCTTCCTCATGTGGCGCGGGGAGATTGACCTCGTCATCGTGGGCAGCGACCGAACGCTGGGCCGCACCGGCGAGGTGGCGAACAAGATTGGCACCTACACGAAGGCCGTGCTGGCGAAGCGCCACGGCATCCCCTTCTACGTCGCCATCCCGCGCTCGACGATTGACTGGCAGATGAAGTCGGGGCGGGGCATTCCCATCGAGGAACGGAGTGAGAATGAAGTGCTGGGAGCGTGGGGCGTGGTCGCAAGGCAAAAGGAAAAAGGTGAAAGGCAAAAATCTGGGGAGCGCGCTTACGTGCGCGTGGCGAATCCGACGAGCGGGGCGCGCAACCCCGGCTTCGATGTCACGCCGCCAGAACTCATCACCGGTATCATCACACCCGAAGGCATCTTTAAGCCCGGCGAGCTGTGGAAACACCGCCGCAAGCTCGGCGGGCCGAAGTAGGACGGCGCGGGCTACTCCAGCGTCGGCAACTTTGCCGTGGCTTTGCCCTCGACGATTTTGCCTTTGCTGTCCGACAGCACATCCAGCTCGTGGATGCTCCAGAACTTGCCGGGCGCGCTGCCGGTCTGCGTGATGCGGATGAACTTCGTCTTTGCGGTCGGGAACTTGATGTCCGTCAGCGCAGCTTTGCCTTCGCCGGTGGCGACGGGCTTGCCCCACGTCTGGCCGTCGGCGGAAAGCTCCACCTTGTAGCCACGCGGGAAATCATTGCCTGAACCGGCAGCGTCGAGGCGCACGCCGGTGATCGCTGTCTCGCTGGGCAGCTCGATCTGCACCCACATGCCGGGTTCCTGCTGCTTCTTCGTGTCGTAGCGCGTGTCGGCTTTGCCGTCCACGGCGTTGGTGAGGGCGGCGGCGTTGTGGCTCGCGGTGAGCTTCCAAGCCGCGCGGTTGGCCAGCGGCGCGTTGGGCAGCGCGGCGGCGAGTTCCTCCACGGTCCACGGCTGCGTGCGAATCTTCGCCTCGGCGCGAAGCGCGGCGACATCCTTCACGCTGACCATGCCGGCCTTGTTGCCGAAGCTGTTGCGCACGTAACTCGCGACGCTGGCGATCCACTCGTCGTTGTTGCTTTCCATCGGCACCATGAGCGCCTCGTAGGTCTTGCCGTTGATGGGACCAGCCAGGCCCTTGAGCAGGATGTGGATGATGGCCTCGCGCTGGCCCACGACGCGCGGCGAGCCAGCCAGTGGCGGCGCGAGCGTAGTGCCGGGCTTGCCACCTTCGACGGGCATCCCGCGTCCATCGAAGCCGTGGCAGGCGAAACACAACTCCTTGAACACCGCCTCGCCCTTGGTCAGCAGATTTTTGTCCGCACCGCTGAACTCCTTGCCCCACGAAGTCGGCGGCGCGAGCAGCATCACGCCGAGTTCCTTGAAGACTTTCGGCGCATTGGTCGCGGCAATGGAGCTGATGAGCAGGCTGCGGCTGTTGGTGATTTTCAACGTGTTGGCCGTCAGCAACGCCTGCCACGCCAGGTCAATGTCCTTGCCCTTCGCAAGCGCCGTGTAATCTGTCTCGAACGATTTGTCGCCTGCCTTCAACAGGGTCTCGCTCGCACGCAATGCGGCGATGCGGACTTGCGGGTGAGTGTCCTTCAACTTTTCGCGGGCCAGTGCCGCGTCGAGTGCGCCGAGGCCTTCGATTGTCCAAAGCGCGTGCATACGGGCGAGGGGGTTGGCGTGCGTGCGCGCCATGCTTTCCAGCGCGGGCAGGACAGTCTTGTCATTGCGAATGACAAGCGTGCGCTGCGCGGTGTCACGCCACCAACCATTCGGATGCGCGAGGTGCGCAACGAGGTCGGTGGATTTCTCGGCGTCCATCTTCGGCTGCGGGCCGGGCTTGAAATCATCGTGGACGAGCCGCCAAATGCGGCCACGCCCGACGTTTTTGTCGAGGCTGTATTGGAGAATGGCTTTGCGCAGGTAGCTGCCCTCGCGCGTCCAGTTGCCCTCTTGGATGATGCCGCGATACATGTCCACCAGATACAAAGTGCCGTCGGGCGCGGTGTTCATGTTCACGACGCGGAAGTTGGGATCGGTGCTGCGGATGAACTCGCCCTTCACGGACTCGTAGGGATTGCTCAAGCGCGTGACGCCGTCTTTCACCTCGATCTTCGTGCGGCGGATCAAGCGACCCACAGGCTCGGAGAAAAGCAAATCGCCGCGCAGGTCCGTCGGCAGGCGGTCGCCGCGAAACACTTCCGCGCCGCAGGTGGCCGTGAAGTGGTTGAGCGTCTTATCTTCCGGGCGGAAGCGTGCGTAACCGCCTTGCACATCCGCGAGACCCACGAGTGGCCACACGCTGGCGAAGTCGCCAACGAACTGGTCTTTCGTGTTCAGCGCACCGTAGTAGATGTGCGTCTGGAAGTTCAGCGGGCCGCGTTCGCCGCCAGCGTTCACATACCACGGCTTGCCCCAGTCGTCCTGCGTGAGTCCCCACTGGCCGCCGTTGCCGGGCGTGTTTTCTTTCAACGGCTCCTTGTCGTAACCCTGCCAGCGCAGGCGCCACGCGTTGTAGGTCATGTAGAGCCAGTTGTCCGTGCACCAGATGAGGCCGGACTGTTGGTGCTCCATGTTGCCGCCGCGTGGTCCGCCCGCATACCAGAGCTTCTTCTCGTCAGCCACGCCATCGCCGTCCTTGTCACGCCACAGATAGATGTCCTGCGTGTCGGTCTCGTTGATGAGCAATTCACCCGGGCCGAGCGGGAGGATCATGCGCGGGAGTTTGAGGTTGTCAGCGAAGACAGTGTGCTTGTCCATGACGCCGTCACCCTTGCTGGACCAGTGGAGCGAGACGCGGCTCTTGTTCGTGAGTTCGCCCGTGCCATCGATGTCCTGCATGTAGGTCCGCATCTCAGCGACGAACAGGCGGCCATTGCCATCGAACACGGCGGTGACGGGTTCCTTGATGTGCGGCTCGGCGAGCACCAGCTCCATGTGATAGCCCGGCGGAAGCTTGAAAGTCTTCAACGTCTCCTGGGGCGGCAGCGCGGGGATGGGCGGCTGCGGGGGGAAATCATCTGCCTTCGCAGCGGCTTTGGTTTGAGCGGGCGCCGGAAGCGAGAGCGCCAGCAACAGGGTGGACAAGCAAAGAGTTTTCATTATTACAGGCACGTTCGGACGTGATCGGAACGAGCGTATTCGCCGGGCGGGCTTCGGCAAGCCGGTAAACCTGTCGGCGGATGGAATCGCCAAGTGGAAACAGCACCTTTATTCTGCGGCGGCGAACGGGAGAACTCGTTTGCAAACGCGGTTCCAGACACACCCATGTCGTTTCAGATTGGCCAAAGATGGATGAGCGAGACCGAGCCGGAGCTCGGGCTGGGCGCAGTGCAATCGGTCACGGACCGCGCGGTCACGCTGGCCTTCGCCGCCGCCAGCGAAACCCGCACCTACGCCGTGGACAACGCGCCACTGCGCCGGGTGCGGTTCCGAAATGGCGATCGCATCCGCAGCCGCGACGGTGCCAGCCTGATCGTGCAATCGCTCACGGAACTCGCGGGGCTGCTTACCTATCACGGCGCGGACGGACGGCTGTGTGAAACCGAGTTGAGCGACACGCTGCCGTTCAACCGGCCCGAAGCGCGGCTGGCCAACGGGCTGGTGGATCCCCCGACGGTGTTCGACCTGCGGTTCGCTGCGCTGCGCGTGCAGCATCGGCGGCGGCAGTCGCCAGTGCGCGGCTTCGCGGGCGGTCGCATTGATCTGCTGCCGCATCAACTCTACCTCGCCGCCGAAGTGGCCGGCCGGCTCGCCCCGCGGGTGTTGCTCGCGGATGAAGTGGGCCTGGGCAAAACCATCGAAGCGTGCCTGATCTTACACCGGCTGTTGCAGACGGGCCGCGTGCGACGGGCACTGATTCTTGTGCCGGAGCCGCTGATTCATCAGTGGTTCGTCGAGCTGTTGCGCCGCTTCAATTTGTGGTTTCACCTGTTCGATGAGGAACGGTGTGCCGCCATTGAGGCGAACCAGTCGGACGCCAATCCTTTCCTCGATGACCAGCTTGTGCTGGGGGGCATCGGCTGGCTTGCGGGGAATGAACGCCGTCGTCAGCAGGCGCTCGCAGCGGGTTGGGACATCGTGGTGGTGGACGAGGCGCATCATCTCGGCTGGAGCCCCGAGGCCGTGAGTCCCGAATACGCGTTGGTTGAGGCGCTCGGGCGCCAGACGCCCGGCCTGCTGCTGCTCACCGCGACGCCGGAACAACTCGGCCTCGCGAGCCATTTCGCCCGGCTGCGCCTGCTGGACCCCGATCGCTACAACGACCTGCCCGCGTTCGTGCAGGAGTCCGGGCACTATCGCGAGGTGGCAAGCATCGCGGGCCAGTTGCTGAATCACCAGCCGCTCCACGCAACCGAGGCGATCCGGCTCGCGGAGATTTTGAAAGTCGAGACCAGTGTCGTGCAGGCGAAGCTGGCGCGCATTGCAGCCGGCGAGGCCGCGTTGCGCGAAGAACTGTTGCGCGACTTGATTGATCAGCACGGGCCGGGGCGCGTGATGTTTCGCAACACCCGCAGCGCGATGCGGGGCTTTCCGCAACGAGTCGTCCACCTGCAACCGCTGGCCGCGCCGCCGGATGCCACGCGCTTGCTGGACCGGCTGGCCGATGAATTCGCGCACGACACCGACGCGGGTGCGTTCACGCCGGACTTCCGCGCTGATCCGCGGGTGGCGTGGCTGGTGGAATTTCTGCGCGCGGAGCCGACGGCCAAGGTGCTGCTGATCTGCCGCACGCAGGCCAAGGTCCTTGCACTCGACGCCGCGTTGCGCCAGGCGGTGAACCTCAAGGTCGCGCTGTTCCACGAAGGACTGCCGCTGGTGCAGCGGGACCGGAACGCCGCGTGGTTTGCCGAGGACGACGGCGCGCGGCTGTTGCTTTGCTCGGAAATCGGCGGCGAGGGGCGCAACTTCCAGTTCGCCCATCACCTCGTGCTGTTTGATTTGCCGTTCGATCCCGAGCTGCTGGAGCAGCGCATCGGACGGCTAGACCGCATCGGACAGACGGCGGAAATCCACATCCACGTGCCGTTCACCACGGGCAGTCCGCAGGAAGTGGTGGCACGCTGGTATGCGGAGGGGATGAACGCCTTCGCGCGCAACCTTCGCGGCGGGCGCGAGCTGCGGGAGCGCTTCGGCGGGCAAGTTCGCGACTTGGCACAGGACTTTCATGAAACGCAGAACCGGGCAGAGCTGGCGCAGTTGATCGATGCAACGCGACAGGCGGCAAGTGAACTTTCCACGCGGCTCGAACAAGGCCGCGACCGGCTGCTGGAACTCAATTCCTTCCGGCCCGAGGTGGCCACACCGGTCATCGCGGAAATTCGCCGACAGGACGCGGACCGCGCGCTGGACACATTTCTGCTCGCGGTCTTCGACCATTACGGCCTGCACGTCGAGGAGCTGTGGCCGCGCACCTACCGGCTCGGCTCGGCGGGCGTGTTTGCCGATTCGTTTCCGGGATTGCCCACGGACGGCCTGACCGTGACCGCCGACCGGGCGCGCGCACTGGCACGGGAGGAAATGCAATTCCTGAGCTGGGATCATCCGCTCGTGACGGGCGCGCTGGACTTGCTGCTCGGCGCGGAAGCCGGCAACAGCAGCGTGGCCCACTGGCCAGATGCGAAGGTCCGCGCGCTGTATCTGGAGGCGGTGTTCGTCCTGGAGTGCATCGCGCCGCCCGAGTTGCACGTGGATCGCTTCCTGCCTCCGACGCCTGTCCGCGTGCTCGTGGATCACGCGGGCCAGGACGAGAGCGGCACTTGGGATGCCGTTGCCTTCACCCGCGCGCTCAAGCCGGGCGACGTGCATGCGCTGCTGGATTTGCCCGGTCTGCGGGACGAGCTGCTGCCTTATCTGGTGGAACGCGCCGGGACGCTGGCAAACCAACGCGTGGACGTGCTCACTGCACAGGCGACGCAGCGGATGAACGAGCAACTGGACCGCGAAATCGCGCGACTGACGGCGCTACAGCGGGTGAACCCCAACGTGCGGCCCGAGGAAGTGGCGGCGCTCGCCGCGCAGCAGGCGTCACTCACCGAGCACTTGCGTCACGCCCGCCTCCGGCTCGACGCCGTGCGACTCATCCGCCGCGGGCCGGGCTGACCGGTCGCAGGTTACTTAACCCGGCTGAACTTGTGCAGGTGGCCGAACTGGCTCCACTCCGCAACGAGCAGGTTGCCGTCCTTGTCCATGGACGCACCGTGAGGTGAATTGCAGATACCATCCGTCCATTGGTCCTGCGGCAGGCCAAAGGCCGCACGCTGCTTTGGATTGGGATTGTCGCCCACCTGAGCCGCGATGCTGCCGTCCTTGTTCAGCACTGTGACCCGCCCCTGCAACTCCGGAAAAACCGCGTAGTCACCGCGAATGTGAACGGCGGCGGGCATCCGCAGATTTTTTTGGATGACCTTCACGAAATTGCCATCGAGGTCCCAGTGCTCTACGCGGTTGTTGTTGCGGTTGCAGACGAGCAACAGCGGCTTCTCACCGCGCGTGTCGAGGGCGATGCCGTGGCAGGTGTTGAACTTCCCTTCCTCCACACCCCGACCGCCAAAGGCCTTCACGAACTTGCGATCCTTGTCAAACTTGACCACGTAGTTCGCACCGTAACCGTCGGCAGCGTAAATGGAGCCATCCGGACCGACCGTGACGGCGCACGGGTTGAAGTTGACGCCCACCTTGTAAATCTCCGGGTCGGCCGGCGTCCCGATGGACCACAGCTGCTCGCCGTCGAGCTTGAGCTTGATCACCTCGTGCTGCGTTGGCCGGGCCCCGTAGATGTATTCCACGCCCTGCTCTTCCCGGATTTCCAACCCATGGATGTGGGACGGGCCAAAAGCGCGCAGGAACTTGCCGGCTGGTGAGAAGACCAGAATGCCGCGTTTGGTGTCCGTGGTGACGTAATGATTGCCGGCCTTGTCGATGACCAATCCGCCGTGGCACGCCCCGATGGGCTGATCGCCGGGCTTGGCGTCGAAGAAATTGGGCGTGATGGCGAACTTCAATTCAGCGGCCAGCGCCAGCGTGCCGCAGGCGGCCAAAGCCAGCATTGTTCGGGAGAAATGCGTCATGAGGTTGGGTGAGTGTGCGGTCAGTTTCATTGCTTGGGAGGTTTGTAGAACTCAGTGCAGGGAAATGCAAATGCAGATCTGCTCAACGGGCCTCCAGCACACCAGCGCGGCCGGTGGGCACGGCGGGGCCCGTGCCAGGCAGGAAAATGCGCAAGGATTGTCCCGGCGCAAGCCGTCCCGCCACCCGGGCGTTGATCACGAATTGAAGACGCTGCCGTGAATCCACCGGCAGCGAAGCCGTGACAGCGGCGGCGAAAGATTTGGTGCCATCCACCGGCATCACTGTCACCACGTCGCCCGGCTTCAACTCCCGCGCGCGGGCTGCGCTGCTCCACGCCACGGTGGCGGTGAGCGAGCCGGACAGCACCTCCACATCGGTCACATACGCGGGCAGGCCGAGCTGTTCTTCGGTTTGCTTGTGACGAGCGTCCTGCGCGGCGCGAATCGCGTCATCGCCCTTGCGGTCCGCGATTTCCACGGCGACCAGTTTGCCCGCCTCCTCGACCAATTGCTGGATGACTTCGTCCCCGACCTGCAAACCCTCGATGCCCGTGGGCATCGCGCCCTTCCACACTTTCACCGCCGGGCTGAAGCGGTATTCCTTGTCCTCGGACTTGGTAACTTTGCCCTCTTTGTTCTTCTCCTCGCGATGGGTGAAATAGATCCCGTTGGCCCGGTCAATCTTCGTGACGGTGGCGAACCACCCGTGCCGGGCCGAGACGTGCAGGTCGTCCTGCACGGCGCGCGGATAAGTCCAGTTCTTATCCTCGTCCACATACATGAAGAGCATGACATGCTGGCCAGGAAAGTAGTCGCTCAACTCGCCCCACGAGTCGCGGAAATGCAGCTCGGTGTCGTCCTTGATCGGCACGCGCACACGCTCGCCGTCGCGGTCACGCTTCACGACCAGCGCCCGGGCCTTGGTGTCCACCTCGAGCACAACGCAAAACGACCGGCCCATCTCACCAAAGTAATCGCCCTGAAACTGGGCCTTGGGGACCTTGATTTGCGCGGACGCACTGGTGGCGAGTGCAAGCGCGAAGAGCACCGCAAATTGAAATCGATGGATCATACTGGCGCAGCTTGACGGGTGAACTGTTCGACGAAAACCCATTTCTGATTCACCGGACGGTTAGAAAAAGCCCCCAGTCCAGGCAGCTCCGCCTCGTCTTCCTTGGGTTCTTTGCGCCCTTTCGGGGTTTAACTTCGCAATTCGAGTTCAACCAAGGATGTCCTCAATGACGTGGCCATGCACGTCCGTGAGTCGCTGGTCGCGGCCGCCGAAACGGAAGGTGAGTCGCTCGTGATGCAGACCGAGCTGGTGAAGGATGGTCGCGTGGAGGTCGTGGATGTCCACGCGATGCTCGACGGCGCTCATGCCCATCTCGTCCGTCGTGCCATAGGTCATCCCGCCGCGCACGCCGCCGCCGGCCATGAAGATGGTGTAGCCGCTGACGTGGTGGTCGCGTCCGTCCGTGCCTGCCGAATGCGGCGTGCGGCCCATCTCGCCAGCCCAGAGGATAAGTGTCTCGTCGAGCAGGCCGCGCGCTTTGAGGTCGCGGATGAGCGCGGCGACGGGCTGGTCAGTGATCCGGGCGTTCTCCTCGTGGCGCTTGCGCAGCTCGCCGTGCTGGTCCCACGGTGAATTGTTCCCGTGCGTGTTCGGGCAGGTGATTTCGACAAAGCGAACTCCCGCCTCGATCATGCGGCGGGCGCGCAGGCATTGGAGCGCGTAGAACTTGTCGAAGTCATTTGCACGGTCCACGCCGTATAGCCGCAGTGTCTCGGGGCTTTCACCACTGACATCGCAAAGCGAAGGCACGAGCGACTGCATCCGCGCGGCGGTCTCGTAGTTTTTGATGGCGGACTCGACGGCGTCGGAACCGCCGAGGGACTTCGCGGAGGCCGAGTCCTGTTCGTGGAGGAAGTCCAGCTTCGCGCGCTGCAAGGCGGCAGGGTCGGCGGGCGTGATGTTGTCCACGGGCCGGCCCTTCGCACGGACAGGCGTAGCCTGGTGCGTCGCGGGGAGGAAGGAGCTGGCGAAGTTCTGCGAACCGCCGTTGGGCACCCAGTCATTGTTGAGCAGCATGTAGCTCGGAAGCTGCTCGTTCTCCGTGCCGAGGCCGTAGGAAACCCACGAGCCGAGGCTCGGCGCCGCGCCAATGCTGCGGCCGGTGTGCAGCAACAGGCTCTGCGCACCGTGCAACGGCGTCTCGCCGACCATCGAGCGCACGACGCAGAGTTCGTCCGCGACACTCGCGATGTGCGGCAACAGGTCGCTCACCCACAGGCCAGACTGGCCGCGTTGTTTGAACTCCCAGAGATTCTTCAGCCACTTGCGGTTCGCGCTGACGCTTTGGGAAAGCTCGTCGGCGCGCCACTGCGCGGGCTGGCCGTTGCGCTTCATCAGCTCGGGTTTCGGGTCGAAGGTGTCCACGTGCGACACGCCGCCATCCATGAAGAGGAAGATGACGTGCTTGACGCGCGGAGCGAAGTGAGCCTGAGCACGGCGTGACTCCGCGCTGGCAAGGCGGTTGGCCAACCCGGCGAAGGCGAGCCAGCCGAAGCCGAGGCTGGATTGCTGGAGAAAGCTGCGACGCGTAGCGCCTGGGGAAAGACGACCAGGGCAAAGTGGGTTTGCGGAGACGCCAGCTTTAGTGGACATAGATGAACTCCTTCACGTTGAACAGCGCGTGCGCCACGTCATGCCACACGGGCGCGCAGGTCATGAGCGCGCCGGGCGCGAGGCTGTGCAATTCCGCCGAGCGCGACGCGAGCTTCACGAGCCGCAACAACTCCTCGTCGCGCGGCGGACGACCAAGCGCGGTGACGAACATCGTCTTGGCCCGCGCCTCGGGAGTGGCCGCGCCGTCCTTGAGCACGCGGTCGCCCCAGTGCCTGGCCATCGCGAGGACGAACGGGTCGTTGAGCAACGCGAGCGCCTGGTCGGGGACGTTGGTCACGTCGCGCTTGCCGGTGGTGAGCTTGGGAATCGGCTGATTAAAGAGCGCGAGAAACTTCGGTGGCTCCATCAAGGTCATCTTCAAATAGAGGCTGCGGCGGCCGAGGCCATCGAGCGGGCCGCTGAAGAGCCGTTTCGCCGCGTCCTGCGCGGTGCGATACGGGTCAATCGGCTCGCCGCCCAGCATCGGGTCGAGGCGGCCCGACACGGCGAGCAGCGCGTCGCGGATGCACTCAGCGTCGAGGCGCTGCGGCGGGAAGTGATGCCACAGGCGGTTCTCCGCATCCTTGGTGAGCGCCGCCGCGCTCGTGGTGCTGGCCTGCCGCCACGTTGCGGACGTGACCATGAGGCGGACGAGTTTCTTGAGCGACCAGCCCTCGGCCACGAAGCGCGCGGCGAGGTAGTCGAGTAACTCGGGATGAACGGGCTTCTCGCCGAGATGGCCGAAATCGTCCGGCGTGAGCACGAGGCCCTCGCCGAAGAGGTGGAGCCAGACGCGGTTCACGAAGACGCGCGCGGTGAGCGGGTTCGCGTCGCTGGCGATGCTGCGGGCGAGTTCGAGCCGGCCGCTGGCGTCGGCAACGTCGCGCGGGGCCGGGCCGCCGAGGAGCCGGATGTTCCCGCGCGGCACGGCGTCGGCGAACTCGGTGTAGGCGCCGCGCACGCTGAGGCGTTCGTTGCGCGCCTCGTTCCAATCGTCCGCCGAACCGATGGTGCGGTCGGGCTGGAGGCGTTTCTCGGTCGCGCGATAGGCGGCGACGAGCGGCGCGAGCGTGGCGTTGGTGTATTCGTTCGGCAGCCACTTGGCGGCGAGCGCCTCGTTGAGCAGGCGAACGTCCTCGCTGTCGCAGCGGTCCTCGGCCCAGCGCGTCACGGCGGCGTGCAACACGTCGGCAAAGCGCGCGGCGAGTTGCTCCTTCGACTCTGGCGCGGCCTCGCTGGCGAAGAGCGGAGCGAAGCGCGCGAGTTCATCCTGCGGACCTCTGCCGGCGGTGTGCTGGTAAACGCGCGTCAGACCGAACCACGAGCGCTCGTCGGTCACATCGCTCTCCTTCAAGCCGCCGTAGCCGGTGCGCGGCGGGAAGTAGTTGTTCAGCGACTTGGTGGCGAGCTCGAGATAAACGCGCCGATTGCGGTTGGTGTCATTGCCGCCGGCGAGCTTATCGAAGTTGCCAGCAGTGAGCGTGAGCCATGCGGGCTGCGGCTGGTTAAGGAAGGCGAGGCGCTCGGAGTGAAACGCCTGGTCCACGATGAACGCGCGTGCGGCGTGCCGTCCGGCCGCGTAACCAGCGGAGAAAATCATCGCCGCGTCCGGCGGAAAGAGCGGGCTGCGCACCGCGCCCGCGAGCCGCTGCGACCATGCGTGCGACCAGCGGCCGGCGGGGAGGAGTTGCGCGAGCGCGGCCTCGCCCTCGTCGGCCACTACGGGCTCGCCGTCGCGCACGAGGCCGTGCTTCATGCCGGAGCCATCCCAACGCCAGCCGCACTCGGCGCCCGCGCGGGTGAAGTCGGCGAGCAAGGTGAGGTTCGTCTGGTTGGCGACGATGCGCTTCTCGCGTTCGTGCTGAAACTCCTCGCGCAGCTTCGGCCACGCGGTGGCGAGGGCGACGCCGTTGGTCGAGCGGAGAAGCGTCTGCCGCCAGAGCGACGCAAGCGAGTCGGGGAAAGCGGGCGTTGGTTTCTCGTCGACGGCGAGCGCGATGAGCTTCGCCACGAAAGGCTCGCGCGAGTTGAGCCAGAGTTTCGCCAACTCGGTGCGCAGCGATTGCTTGTGGCGGCGGAGTTCGGCGAGCACAGCCTCGTTCGGGTCCACCGCGTCCGCGCTGCGCGCGCCCCAGCGGGTGCTCATAAAGATGCCAGCCAGTGCGTAATAGTCGCGCTGGGAGATGGCGTCGAGCTTGTGGTCGTGGCACTGCGCGCAGGCGACGGTGGTGCCGAGGAAACCCTTGCCGACGGTGTCAATGATGTTGGCGATGGCTTCCTGCGTGACGCCTTCGGCGGCGGCATTGTCGCCGTGGCGACGCTCGCCGAGGCGCATGGCCATGGGGCCGAGGAGGCTTTCGTTCAAGCCACATTGCGCGTCCACGCGCGGCGGGAGGAGGTCACCGGCGAGCTGTTCGAGGATGAGTTGCTGGAACGGCACGTCGGCGTTGAAGGCGCGGACGAGGTAATCGCGGTAGCGCCACGCGTGCTTGGCGGGCGCGTCCCATTCGTAGCCGTGGGTGTCGGTGTAGTGGACGACATCCATCCAGTGCCGCGCCCAGCGCTCGCCGAAGTGCGGGCTGGCGAGGAGGGAGTCCACGAGCGACTCAAACGCGCGCGGGGATTTGTCGACGGCAAACCTTTCCACGTCCTCTGGCTTCGGCGGAAGGCCGACGAGAGCAAAGCTCAACCGCCGAATCAAAGCCCGCGCGTCCGCCTCCGTCGCCGGGCGCAACGCAGAGGCTTCAAGTTTGGCGAGCACGAACCGGTCGAGTTCCGTGCGACACCACCCGGATTGCTTCACGGGTGGCGGAACGGGTTTGCGGACGGGCTGGAGGCTCCACCATGCCAATCTTTGCGAAAACACAGGTTCGGGCAATCCCTCTGCTGCGGCGGCACTGAGACTCGTCACGCTCAACACGGCAAGCAGAACGAAGCTCAATACAGCGCCGGACACGATGGCAGGATGTTGAATTGCATGGACTCGTCGCTCCGAAACCCACACGCCCAAGCGGTGCCGCGTCGGAGACGGCCCGTTGGACGCATGAGCCGTCAGCCGTATTGTTATTCGTCTCTCGTCGACCCAAACAGCGCAAAGAAACCAAACCGAAGCGGGTTGGGTGCGGTGAAAAGAAAACGGGCTTCAGCGGGCACACGACTGCTACCGCTGAAGCCCGTCGCAACCTCACACGAGGCCGCTAGAGCAATCGACGCGTCAAGCGTCCAAGGCCGACCAGCAGGTCGGCCCTACTACCATCACGGCGTCTCCACCAGCTTGTAGAGCCGCAGGCCCGCGCCATTCGCGGACGGGTCCACGATCTTGAGCGCACCGTTCTCCACGACCAGCGCGTTGGACAGCAGCGTCCATGCGCCGCCGAGGTTCGCCGTCACGAAGACTTGATACTTCGCCGCCTGCGCCGCCGTCACGGCCGTGCCGTCGGTGTTGCGCACCACAAGCCGCAGCGAACCGTCCGCCGCGCGTTCCAGGCCGGCGGCCTTGAGGCCGGTGGGCAGAACGATGTTGAACGTGCCGCCCACGAAGGTCGCGCCCAAGGGGTTTGCGTTCACGTCCGCCACTTCACGTGCCACCGGTGAATCCCCGGTGAGGCTGATCGCCGTGCTGCCGCTGCCCGTCACGTTGAAGGTCAGCGTCACGATTTCCTGCGTGCCCGCCGCGAGGCTCTTGCCGGCCGGCAGCACCAGCACCAAGCCCACTTTGCCCGCCGCCGCCTTCACGCTGTTGACGATGAGCGAGCCGCCTGCGGCACCGCTGCCGGTCGTCGCGTTCACGAAGGTCAGCGCCGTCGCGTCGAAGCTCAGGCTCAGGCTCACGCCGGCCTCGTTGCCCTGCGCGTCCATCTGCACGCTCACAGTGTTCGCCTGGCCGGCGGTGAGACTGCCGCCTGCCACACGCACCACGCGCGTGCCGGCCGGGAGTTTCGCGCTCGTCGCCATCAAGCCCGCGCCCTGCATCGTCGGGCCACCCACCGTGCCCGGCGTATCCAAGCCGGCCGCGAAGCGCAGGGACTGCACCCAGTCGGCGACCGTGATGCGGCCGTCGCCCTTGGTGCCCAGCGGCGCGCAGTCCGCGCGTTGGAACTCGCCGTTGGCGCTGTTCGCCGTGTCGAGGCCGGCGGCAAACCGGCCGATCTGCACCGCGTCCGCCACGGTCACGCTGCCGTTGCCGGTGCCGTAGGGCCGCGGGGCCACGTCACCCTCGTAATTGCTCGCCGTGCCGGCCACCGCGGTCGCGATGGTCACGCTGCCATCCACGAAGGCCGTGGCGATCACCGTGGCCGACGCATCCGTCACTTCACGGCGCGCGGTCGCATCGCTGAAGGTGATCGGGGTCGAGCCCACGGTGGCCGTGGGGCTGACGGTGAAGGAGACGAGCAATAACTCGTTGTCGCCCGTTGCGAAGGCCCCGCCGCCCGCCCCGCGCGTGAGCACCAGACCCACGCGGCCGGAGGCGGCAGGGGCGGTGTTTTCCAGGAGCGAGGCTCCGGTCGCATTCGCGCCGAGCGCGGCCCCCGCGTAGGTGAGTTTGCTCGCGTCGAAGTTCAGCGTGAAGCCCACGGCATTCTCGGTGCCGGTGGCCTTGAGCAGGATGGGCACCACCAGGGTTTCACCCTGCCGGCCCGTCGGCGTCGCACCGGAGAGGAAGACGCGCGTGGCCAGCGGGTTCACCGTGATGGTGAAGGTCTGCGCCGCGCTGGTGTCCACGCCACCGTTGGCCGTGCCGCCGTCGTCATGCGCAATCACCGTCACTGTAGCCGTGCCGAAGCCGCTTGAGGCGGGGGTGAAGGTCAGCGTGCCGTCCGCCGCAATGGCCGGCTGGCTGCTGAACAGCGCGTTATTGTCGTTCGAGACCGTGAAGCTCACGGACTGCGAAGATTCATTCGCCGGGCCGGCGGAGATGCTGGTGGCAGCGTTGGCGCGTGTGAAGCCGCCACTGCCTTCATTTACGGAGATGCCGCTGGCGATGGAGAGGGAGTAAATGGCCAAGCTGTGCCCGGCCGCGCCTACGCCACCCGCGATCGCAGTTACATTCGCCAAGCCCACTGGCACAGAGGATTGCCCTGCATCGTTATTGCCCCATGCGACTACTGTTCCGTCGTTCTTGAGCGCGAGGCTGTTGTGGCTGCCAGCCGCAATCGCAATCACATTGTTCAGGCCTACCGGCACATCTGTCTGGCCTGAGCCGTTATAGCCCCACGCCACCACCGTCCCGTCGCTCTTGAGTGCCAGCGTGTGATTGTTCCCAGCAGCGATGGCCGTCACGCCCGACAAGCCGGCCGGCACATCAGCCTCACCGTTGCCGTCCCCACCCCAAGCGACCACCGTGCCATCACTCTTGAGCGCCACGCTGTGATAGCCCGCGGCGACGGCGATTACGTTCCCCAAGCCGGCAGGGATGTTGAGTTGCTGGAAGTCAGCTTGCCCCCATACGACGACCGTGCCGTCGCTCTTGGCCGCCATGCTGATATTAAAGCCAGCC
This sequence comes from Pseudomonadota bacterium, assembly GCA_009922615.1. Lineage (GTDB taxonomy): Bacteria > Verrucomicrobiota > Verrucomicrobiia > Limisphaerales > SXTU01 > SXTU01. The sequence continues at coordinate 39,440 of RFVF01000015.1, read as the reverse complement.
GCAATGGCGACCGCGTTGTTCAACCCCGCTGGCACATCCGTCTGGCCGTCGCTGTTGCTGCCCCACGCGACTACGGTGCCGTCGCTCTTCAGCGCAAGACTGTGACGCCAACCGGCAGCAATCGCAGTCACCCCGCTCAGACCAGCCGGAACAGTCGCCCTTCCCTGAGAATTATCGCCCCACGCGACCACTGTGCCGTCGCTCTTGAGAGCGAGTGAATGCCACTCCCCTGACGCGATCGCAGCTACACCCGAAAGTCCAGCCGGGACATTGGTGGCCCCGTGATCGTTTGCCCCCCAGGCGATAATACGGCTTTCCGAACCGAGCGCAAAACTCGGCGCATCATTCACGGCAGTCACGTTGATGGTGAAGCTCACCGGCGCGCTCGTGTCCACCCCGCCGTTGGCCGTGCCGCCGTTGTCCTGTGCCCGGATCGTCACCGTCGCGCTGCCGTTGGCGTTCGCCGCCGGGGTGAAGGTCAGCACGCCGCTGGTGCTCACCGCCGGAGCCACGCTGAAGAGGCCGGGGTTGCTGTTCCCCGTCACCGTCACATTGATGATGCTCTGGCCGGACTCGTTCGCCGGGCCGGTCGAGAAGGTCGCCAGCGCGCCACTGTATGCGCCACTGTCCTCCAGCACCGTCACGGTGTTTGCCGCGAGTGTGATTCTCGGCGCGTCGTTCACGCTGTTCACCACGATAGTGAAGGTCTGCGCCGCGCTGGTGTCCACGCCCCCATTGGCCGTGCCGCCGTCGTCATGAGCCCGCACCGTCACCGTGGCTGTGCCGCTAGCATTAGCCGCCGGGGTGAATGTCAAGGTCCCATTCGCCGCAATCGCCGGCTGGCTGCTAAACAGCGCGTTGTTGTCGTTCGACACCAGGAATTCCACGACTTGCGCGGACTCGTCCGCCGGGCCCGCCGAGATGCTCGTGGCGAAGTTGGCACCGCCGGTGTAGGCACCAGAATCCTCCAGCACGCTCAGGGTGTAGGCTGCGGAGCCTCCGCCTCCACCCGCGCCGGTTACCACCTTGCGGATAGTGTTATTAAGGGTGTCGGCGACATAAAGGTTGCCCGCATTGTCCAGCGCCACCGCGAAGGGATTGCTGAACGTCGCCGCCGTGCCTATCCCGTCGACGCTGCCGGAAGTGCCGTAGTTGCCCACCAATGTGCTAACAACTCCGGCAGAAGTGATCTGCTTGATGACATGCCGGTCAGGGATCGCCACAAACACGTTGTCCGCGCTATCCACCGTCACACCATAGGCATTTCCGCCGAGTTCAAGGAAAGTTTTGACGGTGATGACGATGCCCGCAGGCGTGACCTTGCGCAGCGATCCCGCGTCAGCAACGTAAAGGTCGCCGTGACTGTCTAAAGCCAGATGCCAAGGATAACTGAACTGGGCAGCGCTGCCTGTGCCATCCGCGGTTCCTGAGACTCCAACCTGTCCGGCGATGGTCGTTACCACGCCCGCCGAAGTCACCTTTCGGATGGTGCGGTTATATGTGTCGGACACATAGATATTGTCACCCGTGCTGTCCACCGCAATACCGATAGGTCCATAGAAACTCGCCGCCGCGCCAGTGCCATCGGCACTCCCAATCGACCCTGATCCGGCTAGCGTCGTCACTTCACCAGACGGAGTAACCTTGCGGATCTTGCCGCCCTGATCAGTCACGTAGACGTTGCCCGCGCCATCAACCGCCGCCCCGGAGGGAGACGAAAACCGCGCCGCGTTGCCGGTGCCATCCACACTGGCATTAACACCCGGCGAACCCGCCAGCGTCGTCACCACGCCCGCTGGGGTGATCTTGCGCAGCGTGTGGTTCTGGATGTCGGGAACGTAAACGTTGCCCGCCGCATCCACAGCCACGCCATACAGGTTACGGAACTGCGCTGCGGCACCCGAGCCGTCCGCGCTGCCCTCGACCCCCGCCGTGCCAGCCAAAGTGGTGACCGTTCCAGCCACGCCGCCACCACCCACACCCACGCCCGCCGAGGTGTAGATCTGGCCGTTGTAAACACCCGCCGCCAGCTTGCTGCCATCAGCCGAAGAGGCGACGCATTGCCAGGTGCGCGTGCTGTCACGCGCCGTCCAGGTCACGCCGGAATCGGCCGAGGTGTAAAGGTTGCCGTTGTTGACCGACGCCAGCAGCCGGCTGCCGTCCGAGGAAGACGCGACGGAGGTCCAGTTACGGTTGCTGTCGCGCGCCGTCCAGGTCGCCCCGGAATCAGCCGAAGTGTAGAGCTGGCCCGCCGACACGAAGGCCACCAGCTTGGTGCCGTCCGCCGACGAGGCCACGCCCTGCCAGGTGCGGCTGCTGTCGCGCGCGGTCCACGTCACCCCCGAGTCGGTCGAGGTGTAAACTTGGGAGTTCTCGGCCACCGCCACCAGCTTGGTCCCGTCCGCCGACGAAGCCACGCCGCGCCACGGACGCCCGAAGTCGTTCAGGCGCTCCGTCCACGTCGCCCCGGAGTCGGTGGAGGTGTAGAGATAACCACCGGAGCCGCCATTAAAGTCTGCGGCCACGAGCTTGGTGCCGTCGGCCGAAGAGGCGATGGCCCACCAGTAACGGGTGGTTTCGCGCGCGGTCCAAGTGGCACCCGAGTCCGTCGAGGTGTAAATCTGGCCATTGTAGTTCACCGCCGCCAGCTTGGTGCCGTCCGTGGAGGACGCGATGCCGCGCCAATTACGATTCGCGTCCGTCAGCCGGGCCGTCCAGGTCACGCCCGAATCCGTCGAGGTGTGGATTTGGCCCAAGCCCGAGACCGCCGCCAGCTTCGTGCCGTCTGCGGACGAGGCGATGGCAAACCAATAATCCATGCCCGCCCCGGCCTGCGCCGTCCATGTTTCCCCGCCCGGGCTAGCCGCCGGAGCCGCCACTCCTGCAGGAATGCCAAAGCTGGGCGCATCGTTCACGGGGGTAATCGTGATGGTGAAGGTGTTCGTGGTCTTGTCCACGCCGCCATTGGCGGTGCCGCCGGAGTCCTGCGACACCACCGTCACCGTCGTGCTGCCGTTGGCGTTCGCCGCCGGTGTGAAGGTCAGCACGCCGCTGTTGTCGATCGCCGGCTGCACGCTGAAGAGCGCCGGGTTCGCGGCCGTGACCGTGTGGCCCAGCAAGGTCTGGCTCGATTCATTCGGACCAAAACTTGTCACTGTGGCGAAGCCGCTGACCGTCTTGAGGCCGCTGTCTTCCAGCACCGTCACCGTGTTCGCCGACAGCGCCACCGTCGGTGCATCGTTCACCGCATTGACGAGGATACCGAAGGTCTGCGGCGCGCTGGTGTCCACCCCGCCGTTGGCGGTGCCGCCGTCATCGTGCGCCACCACTGTCACCACGGCGGTGCCGCTGACATTGGCCGCCAGAGTGTAGGTCAGCGTGCCCGCCGTGCTGATCGCGGGCTGGGTGCTGAAGAGGGCGTTGTTGTCATTGGAAACCGTGAAACTCACGGTCTGCGCTGACTCATTCGCCGGGCCGGCGGCGATACCCGTGAGCAGCGAAGTCACGGTTTGCGAACCGGAATCCTCGTTCACGGCGATGCCCATGAGGGTCGAGGAGTAGTTGCCCAGCGCGTAGAAGAAATTCTGGCCGGAGGAGATGGCCGTGATGTTGCTCAACCCGGCGACAAGCGTGGGCGTGGCGTAAACGTTCGCCGCGCCGCTCTGGCCCCAGGCATAGACCCGGCCGGAGGCGTCCAGCGCCAGCCCGCCCCAGTCAGGGCTGACACTGACGACGTTCGCCAAGCCCGGCACCGTGACCGGGGTCGTCTGCCGCCCATTGCCACTGCCCAAGCCCAATTCGACCCCGTTGTAGTTGGCACCCCAAGCTTTGACACTGCCGTCATTCATCACGGCGAAAGAAGTCACCTGGCCCGCCGCCATCGTGAGCACCTGATGCGCGCCCAAGGCCGGGATAAACACCGGCGTGGGGTTAAAGTTACCGCCGGAAGACCCGTCGCCCCGCTGGCCGTGATAGTAGTCGCCCCAAGACCAGATCGTGCCGTCCGTCTTCTCGACGAAGACGTGCGTGCCGACCGCCGGGAACAGGCGGGCAACGTTGTTGCCCAAGGATGAAACCGCCGCCGGCGTCGCCTCGCTGGCCCACTGAGCACCGCGCCCCAGCAAGCCATTGCCGTTGGCACCCCACGTCCACAGGGTGCCATCCGATTTCAAGGCGAAGGCATTTTGGCCCGAGGCCACAATGTCGGTGATGGCAGTCAAGCCAGGGACTTGAGTCGGCGTAGTTACGGGCGAGCCAATCGAGCCCAAGCCGAGCTGCCCAGAACTGTTGTTACCCCAAGTCCACACCGTGCCGTCTGCCTTGAGCACCATGTTCCATCCAAAACCAGCGTCCACCTTGATCACATTCGCCAGCCCCGCCACCTGCAAGGGGACATAGCTCGCGTTGTTGCCACCATCTGCAATGACACCGTTGGCGAGCTGCCCGCTGTCATTGCGGCCCCAGACCCAGACCGTGCCATCCGCGGTCAACCCCATGCCCTGATAGTCACCGGCGGATACCTGGGTAAAACTCGTGATGTTCACGATCTGCACCGGCGACGGCGAGGAACCAATGCCCATGCCCGCACCCAACTGGCCGTAACCGCCCGTGCCCACCGCATAACCTCGCGTCGTGCCGTCGAAGCCAACTCCGACCACGCTCAGAAGCCCGCTGTTGAGGGCGAAGCTCGGCGCATCGTTCACCGGCGTGATCGTAATCGTGAAGGTGTTCGTGGTCTTGTCCACGCCGCCGTTGGCCGTGCCGCCAGAGTCCTGCGACACCACCGTCACCGTCGTGCTGCCGTTGGCGTTCGCGGCCGGCGTGAAGGTCAGCACGCCGCTGTTGTCGATCGCCGGCTGCACGCTGAAGAGCGCCGGATTCGCAGCCGTGAGCACATGGCCCAACAAGGTCTGCGCGGACTCATTCGGGCCAAAGCTCGTCACCGTCGCGAAACCGCTGACCGTTTTGATCCCGCTGTCTTCCAGCACCGTCACGTTGTTCGCGCTCAAAGCCACCGTCGGCGCGTCGTTTACCGGCGAGACCGTGATGGTGAAGGTCTGGGCCGCACTGGTGTCCACACCCCCATTGGCCGTGCCGCCGTTGTCTTGGGCCACCACCGTCACTGTCGCGGAGCCGTAGGCATTCGCGGCGGGCGTGAAGGTGAGCGTGCCGCTGGAACTCATCGCGGGCTGCGCGGCGAAGAGGGCGTTGTTGTCATTCGAGACGGAGAAGGTCAGGGTCTGCGCCGACTCGTCTGCCGGGCCGACCGAGATGCTCGTGGCAAAGTTTGCTCCACCCGCATACGCGCCGCTGTCCTCATTCACCGTCAGCGTGTAGGGACCGGAGGGGCCGCCTGAAGACGTGTAGATTCGGTTGTTGCTGACGGCGGCAAACCTGCTCCCATCCGCCGTCATGGTAATCGGGATTCGGTCTGATTTCCAGTTTCGGCTGCTGTCCGCCGTCCACGTCACCCCCGCATCCGTCGAGCGATACAACACCCCCAAAGCCGCCGTCAGCAACGTGTTGCCGTCCGCTGAGGAAAACACCCGCCCCCAATTCCTAGTGCTTTCGCGCGCCGTCCAGTTGAGCCCTCCGTCGGTCGAGGTGTAAATCTGTCCGTTATCCGTGGTGCCTACCAGCTTGCGGCCGTCCAAAGAACATGCCACGCCCACCCAGAAAGCCGTCGGCCCACGCGCGGTCCAAGTCGCCCCGGAGTCCGTAGAGATGTAAATGCGATCAGGGATATTGCCCGCCGCCCGTGCATAGGAGGCAGCGGCCAAAACCGTGCCGTCACTCGAAGCGGCCACGCCACCCCAGCCGCGGACCGCATCCGTGAGGTTTGCCGTCCAATTGGCACCGTAATCCGTCGATACGTATAGGTAACCAAAGTCGCCATTGCCACCGATGACCACCCGCCCATTGGAGGAGCAAGCCACACCGGTCCAGTAGCCGTTGTTCCCCGGCGTCAGCGGCAGCGCCGACCAAGTCGTCCCACCATCTGTCGAAGTCAGCATTTGCGTGTAGCGAGGCGCCGCATAAATCCGCATGCCGTCCGCCGAGAAGGCGAAGCCTCCTTGATAGGACCGAATAGTGTCCGTGTTGCGCGCCGACCAAGTTACGCCGTAGTCCGTCGAGAGATAACTGTATTCGCCCCACCGCCCGGCCATGAGCCGGCTGCCATCGGGAGAGTAAGCAATGGCCGGGGTATCGGCGAATGAGTAACCGCTTTGCAAGGTCCACGTTTGCCCCGCTGGGCTGTTGGCCCCGGCCGGCAGCGCAAAGCTCGGCGCATCGTTCACCGGCGTCACGGTGATGGTGAAGGTGTTGGTCGCCTTGTTCACGCCACCGTTGGCCGTGCCGCCGTTGTCCTGCGCGATGACCGTCACCGTCGCGCTGCCATTCGCATTCACCGCCGGGGTGAAGGTCAGCACGCCCGCCGTGCTCACGACCGGCTGCACGCTGAACAAGGCGTTGTTGTCATTGCTCGTCACCACGTTGGTGATGCTCTGGCCAGATTCATCGGCCGGACCGGTGGCGAATGTCACCCGCGTGCCGCTAAACGCCCCGCTGTCCTCCAGCACCGTCACGCTGGTGGGCGTGATGCGCGGCGCACTGTTCACCGGCAGCACCGTCACCGAGAACGTCTTCACCACGCTCGTGTCCACGCCGCCGTTGGCGGTGCCGCCGTTGTCGCGGGCATAGACCGTCACCGTCGCCCCACCGTTCACGTCCTGCGCCGTCGTGAACGTCAGCGTGCCGTCAGCGGCGATCGCGGGCTGGCTACTGAAGAGGCCGTTGTTGTTGTTGGCCACCGTGAATGTGACCGTCTGGCTGGCTTCCGTCGCCGGGCCGGCCACGATGTTCGTCGCGAAGTTCACCGTGCTGCTCGGACCCGAGTTCTCATACACTATGAAGTCCGGCGTGGTGGCCGAGAGCTGCACGTTATCCAACTGGAACGACCCGTTGCCCACGTCGCCCGCCGCGATGTCCGTCACGAACACCAGCCGCACGGACTGCCCGGCGAAGGCCGTGAGGTCCAGCGTCACCGGCGTGTTGGCGGTCTGGAACACAAACGTGTTCGGCGCCGCCGTGAGCAAGGTCTGCGAATACAGGTCCGCGCCCCCGCCACTGGGCTGCACCGCGAAGCGGAACACGCGGTTGCCCGCCGCGCCGAACGTCTGCCACGCCGCGCGATAGGTGAACGAGAGCGTCGCCACGCCGTTGGGCGGAATGGTCACGTCCTGGGCGAGGCTGATGCTGCCGGCCTGCGTCCCGCTGAAACCGTGCGTGGCGGAGTAGGTGCCGTCCGAGGAAGCGACGTTGAAGAAGCCGAGGTTGGAGCCATTGGCCCGCACCGCCAGCGCGGGCGAGGTGTTCGCGGTGTCGCTCATCACCCAACCGGTGAAGCTGCCGGTCTCGAAACTGCCGTTGCTCACCAGGCTGCTCTGCGTGTTGACAGGCCGCAGCGTGAAGGTCGGCGCGTGGTTCACAATGGTCACTGCGATGGTGAAGGTGTTCGTCGCCTTGTCCACACCGCCGTTGGCCGTGCCGCCGTTGTCCTGCGCCACCACGGTGACCGTGGCAGAACCCGCCGCCCCCGCCGCCGGGGTGAAGGTGAGCGTGCCGCCGACGAGCGCCGGGCCGGCGCTGAAGAGCGCAGGGTTATCGCTGCTCACACTGACGCTGGTGATGGTCTGCGCCGACTCGTTGGCCGGGCCGGTGGTGATGGTGGCGAACGCGCTCACACTCGCCGCGCCGCTGTCCTGCGGCACGCTGACGGTGCTGTTGGCGAAGGTGATGACCGGCGCATCGTTCACCGCCGTCACCGTGATCGTGAAGGTGTTCGTCGCCTTGTCCACACCGCCGTTGGCCGTGCCGCCGGAATCCTGCGCGATCACCGTCACCGTGGCCGAGCCATTGGCATTCGCTGCCGGGGTGAAAGTAAGCGTGCCACCGGTGAGCGCCGGAGCCACGCTGAAGAGCGCGGGATTATCGCTGCTCACGGTGACGCTGGTGATGGTCTGCGCCGATTCATTGGCCGGGCCGACGCTGAAGCTGGCAAACCCGCTGATGCTCGCCGCGCCGCTATCTTCCAGCACCGTCACGTTATTTGCGCTGAACGTGATCGTCGGCGCGTCGTTCACCGCAGTGACCGTGATCGTGAAGGTTTGCGGTGCACTGGTGTCCACCCCACCGTTGGCGGTGCCGCCGTCGTCCCGCGCGATGACGGTGACCGTGGCGGAACCGAAAGCATTCGCCGCCGGGGTGAAGCTCAACGTGCCCGCCGCGCTAATCGCCGGCTGCACGCTAAACAGCGCGTTGTTGTCGTTGGAAACCGTGAACGCCACGGACTGGCCAGCTTCGTTCGCCGGGCCGGGCGAGATGCTCGTGACGAAGTTGGCACCGCCGGTGTAGGCACCAGAATCCTCCAGCACGCTCAGGGTGTAGGCCGCGGAGCCGCCGCCCGTGGAGGTGTAAATCTGATCATTATACACAGCGGCCACCAGCTTGCTGCCGTCCGCCGAGACGGCCAAGCCATCCCTCAGCCCACGGACGCTATCACGGGCCGTCCAGGTGGACCCCGCGTCCGTGGACACGTAAATCTGCGTGTCGATGCCCGCCGCCAGCAACGTGTTGCCATCCGCCGAGGAGGCCACGGTCCGCCACGGGCGACCCGCATCCGTCAAGCGCGCCGTCCACGTCACGCCGGAGTCGGCGGACGTGTAGATGTAACCTCCCGAGAAAGTGTAGTCCGCCGCGATCAGCTTGGTGCCATCCGCCGAGGAGGCGATGTCATACCAACCGTGACTGCCGGAACCAGGCTGGGCCACCCAAGTCACGCCCGAGTCGGTTGAGGTGTAAATCAGACCACGACCCACCGCCGCCGCCAGCTTGGTCCCGTCGGCAGACGAGGCGACCGCATTCCAAGAACGGGCGCTATCCCGTGCGGTCCACGTCACTCCGGAATCCGTAGAGGTGAAAATCTGGCTGCCGCTGGCCACCGCCACCAGCTTGGTCCCGTCGGCTGAGGAGGCGACACCCATCCAAACGCGGGTGGCATCTGTCAGGCGCGGCGTCCAGGTCACTCCGGAATCCGTCGAGGTATAGATGTAGTCCCGAGGGCCACCACCTGGACTGGCCACGAGCTTGGTTCCGTCGGAAGACGACGCGACGTAAAACCACTGGCGGTTGCTTTCCCGCGCTGTCCAAGTCACGCCTGAATCCGTCGAGGTGTAAAGCTGACCACCCCAGGTCGCGGCGACCAGCTTGGTGCCATCCGCTGAAGAGGCGATGCGCGCCCAGTTGCGGACGCTGTCGCGCGGGGTCCAAGTCTCACCCGCCACGCCGCCGCTCACACCCGCAGGCAGCGCAAAGCTCGGCGCATGATTCACCGCGCCCACGGTGATCGTGAAGGTGTTCGTGGACTTGTCCACGCCGCCATTGGCCGTGCCGCCGTCGTCCTGCGCGATGACCGTGACCGTTGCGGTGCCGTTCACTGCGGCGGCCAAGGTAAACGTGAGCACGCCGCTGGTGCTGATCGCGGGCTGGGAGCTGAACAGGGCGTTGTTGTTGTTCGCCACCGTGTAGCCCAGCAGCGTCTGCGCGGACTCGTTGGCCGGGCCGGGCGAGAAGCTCGCGAAGCCCGCGCCGCCCGTGAAGACCCCGCTGTCCTGCAGCCGGACAATGTTGTTCGTCGCGAACGTCACGCTCGGCGCGTCGTTCACGCTGTTGACCGTGATGGTGAAGGTCTGGGGCGCGCTGGTGTCCACGCCGCCGTTGGCCGTGCCGCCATTGTCTTTCGCGATGACGGTGACCGTGGCCGAACCGAAGGCATTCGCCGTCGGCGTGAACGTCAGTGTGCCCGACGCGCTGATGGCCGGCTGCACGCTGAACAACGCGTTGTTGTCATTGGAAACCACGAAGCTCACGGTCTGCCCGGACTCGTTGGCCGGACCCGCCGAGATGCTCGTCGCAAAGCCCGCGCCACCGCTGTAGGCACCACTGTCCTCGTTGACCGTGACGGTGTAGGGCCCGCTGCTGCCGCCCACTGCCGCCACTGCCGCCACCGCCTTGCGCACCGCGTAGTTGTTCCACTCCCCGATGTAAACGGTGCCGGAACCGTCGATCCACAGCCCGCGCGGCCCGCTCAACCGCACGGCCGAACCCGTCCCATCCACGAAACCGTAATCGCCCAACACGCCGATGATCGTGGTCACCACCCCCAACGGCGTCACCTGCCGAATCGCATGGTTGCCCATATCGGCCACCAGTAGGTTACCAGCAAGGTCGACTTTCACGTCTTGTGGCGCAAGAAAACGCGCGGCGGACCCGGTCCCATCCACTGCGCCAGCACTGCCAGCCAACCCAGCCACCGTCGTCACCACGCCTGCCGGCGTGATCTTCCGCAGCGTGTGGTTGTTCTGCTCCACCACATACAGGTTATCCGCGCTGTCAATCCCCATCCCCATCGGCGAGGTAAACCGCGCCGCCGCGCCCGTGCCGTCGGTCCCACCCGAGGTTCCCGCCGTCCCCACGAACGTCGTCACCACGCCTGCAGGCGTGATCTTGCGAATCACGTTGTTGTTGCCTTCCGCCACGAACAAGTTCCCCGCGCTGTCCAGCGCGATGCCCGTCGGATAGTTCAACACCGCGCCAGCGCCAGTCCCGTCCGCGTAGCCGGCGCTGCCATTGCCAGCCAAGACACTCACCACGCCAGCAGGCGTGACCTTCTTGACTCGATGCTCGTCGCCTGCGGTGACGTAGAGGTTGTCGTTGGCGTCGATCGTTAGCCAACACACGGTTTGCAAGCCGGTTGCGAAGACGCTCACCGAACCAGCTGGCGTGATCTTCTTGATCTGGTTATTGAACGAGTCGCACACAAACAAATTACCCGCGCTGTCCTTCACGACCCCACCAGCGTGACCAGTGAGTTCGCTTGCCACCGTGCTCACCGTCCACGGCCCTTGTGCGGCGGCCGCCGCCGGCCCGCCGGGCAGCGCGAAGCTCGGCGCATCATTGACCGGCGTGATCGCAATGGTGAAGGTGTTCGTCGCCTTGTCCACGCCGCCGTTGGCCGTGCCGCCGTCGTCCTGGACGATGACCGTCACAGTCGCGCTCCCGTTGGCATTCGCCGCCGGCGTGAAGGTCAGCGTCCCGTTGGCCGCAATCGCCGGTTGGACGCTGAAGAGCGAAGTATTCGCCGCCGTAACGCTCACCACGCTCACCGTCTGTGCGCTTTCATTCGCCGGCCCGGGGCTCAACGCCGCAAAGCTGCTCACGCTCGCCGCCCCGCTGTCTTCCAGCACCGTCACCGTCGCCGAAGCGAAGTTCACCGTGGGCGGCTTGTTCCCCGAGGTCACGTCAATCGTGAACGTCATGGGCGCACTCGTGTCCACGCCGCCGTTGGCCGTGCCGCCGTCGTCATGCACCCGCACCGTCACCGTGGCCGTGCCCGAGGCCCCAAGCAACGGCGTGTAGGTCAGCGTGCCGTTGGCCGCAATGGCGGGCTGCACGCTGAACAGCGCGTTGTTGTTGTTCGTGACGATGAAGTTGATCGACTGGCCGGACTCGTTGGCCGGGCCCGCGCTGATGTTCGCCGCAAAATTGGCGAGGGTCTGCGCCCCCGTCTCCGCGATGACGCTCAATGCGCTGCCGGCCAGCGTGGCCGAGGGCGCGTCGTTCACCGGGCTCACCGTCAGAGTGAAACTGTTGGTGCTCTTGTCCACGCCGCCGTTGGCCGTGCCGGCGTTATCCTGAATGACAATCGTGATGGTCGCGCTGCCGAAGGCGTTGGCCACCGGGGTGAAGGCCAGCGTGCCCGTGTTCGCCCCGGGCGTGTAGGTCACGGTCGGGTTGGGCACCAGCGCCGGGTTCGAGGAGGTGGCCGTGATGTTCGTTACCAACTGGGTGATCTCGCCCGCCTGGCCCGCCGCCAGCCCGCTCAACGTGAGGGTCGTCGTGCCGCTGTCTTCCAGCACCGTCTGGTTCGTCAACGCGACCATCACCGGCGGCTGGTTGATGAACTCGCTCTGAATGCGCGCGATGCGGCTGCGGCTCAGACCTGCGTAGGTCGTGAAGTTACCACCCGCCACGAAATTGCCTTCCGGCTCCAGCGCTAGCGCCCACACGGTGTTGTTCGCCCCCGTGCCGGGCACGAAGGCCGCGTCCACCACGCCGTTGGTCAACATCCGGGCGACGCCGTTGCGCGAAAGGCCGTTAACCGCCGAGAAGTAGCCGCCGATGAGCACCTTGCCGTCGGTGTGGACCACGACGGCGTTGACGGTGGAGTTGATCACGTTGTTGCCTGTGTTGAACGTGGTGTCGAGCGAGCCGTTCGAGTTGAGCCGCAGCAGGTGCGAGTTGCCGCCGGCGTCGATGTGGCCGCCAAGCAGGACCTTGCCGTCGCTGGCCACGCTGACGCTGTTTGCGTAACCGTTGTCCAGCGTGCCGGGCACGAAGGTGGCATCCACGCTGCCATCTGTATTTAACCGCGCCACCCGGTTGCGCGTAGTCCCGTTGACGCTGGTGAACAAGCCGGCCACGAGGATCTTGCCATCGGGCTGGAGGGCCAATGCGTTGACCGTGTTGTTGAAGCCCGTGCCGGGGTTGAAGGCGGGGTCCACCGTCCCGTCCAGGTTCAGCCGCGCGATGCGCGTCCGGGTGGTGCCGTTGACGTTCAGGAAGCTGCCCCCCAAGAGCACCTTGCCATCGACTTGCACCGCCACCGCCGCCACCGAGCCATCCGGCCCGGCGTTGGCTCCGCCGGTGGGCGCGAAGCTGGTGTCCACCGTGCCGTTGGCGTTGAGCCGCACGAGCCGGCGCCGGGCGACGTTGTTGAAATTGAGGAAGTCACCGCCCGCCACGATCTTCCCATCCGGCGAGACCGCCACGGAGTTCACCGAGCTGTCCGCGCCCGCGCCGGGCGTGAAGGTCGCGTCATTGGAGCCGTCGTAGTTGAGCCGGAGGAGCCGGTTGCGCGCCACGCCGTTGTAGGTGGTGAACTGCCCGCCCACCACCAGCTTGGCGTCGGGCTGCCGCGCGATGGTCAGCACCGTCAGGTCGAAACCTGTGCCCACGGTGAAGTTCGTGTTCACGCTCCCGGGCGAGAGCTGGGCACAAAGCGACCCAGTGATCAGGCTGAACACCGCCAGCAGGGGCAGGCTGCGGGTGGCGAGTTGTTCCCATGGAGACAGGACGAGGCGGCGGGAGGGTGTGCTCATAACGTTAATCGCTCTTAAAGAAAACTCGGTGAGTCTCCAAACCCCGGGTCAGATATCAAGCCCTCATATACCCCATACTGAGTAGGGGTTTTCCTGAGGACCAACACCCAACAAGGTCTGCGGGCGAGCAAATTTTAACGAACAATATCCCACGCTCTTGATCCGCCTATTGCCCAGCAATACGGTCAGCGTCCGATTCCCTCAACCTCGCTCGGTGGTGACTCAGTCATCCCAATCCTTCGCGCCCGCCGTGATGGCCCACGTGGGATACGGCGCGGCGCTGCCCTTCATCGCGTGCCAGAGGATGCGGTTGAGCAGGTCCTCGGGGCACTTGTCGGCCTGCTTGAAGTTCATCCGCGCCGAGGCGTAGGCGTGCTCGCGCAGCAACTTGTCGTTCACGGCGCGGGGAGCGGGATTGAGTTCGTCGAGCGGCACGTTGCTCGGCAGCGCGGTGAATGGCGTGAAGTCCGGCGTGGCCGTGAAGCAGTCGAACATCGGCGTGGCCGTCGCATCGAACTGGTTCATCGGCGTCAGGCCGAGGATTTGTTCCATCGTGCGGATGAGGCTGGTCGTGTTGTATTGCGTGCTCACCGTCGCGCCGCGTTTCGTGTAAGGGCTGATGCAATACGCCGTCGTGCGGTAGCCGCTCACGTGGTCGAAGCCCGCCTGCGGATCGTCCTCGATGGCGAAGATCGCCGTCTCCTTCCAGAATTTGCTCCGGCTGATCGCCTCGACGATCTGGCCGAACGCGAGGTCGTTGTCCGCCACATACGCCGCCGGCGTCGGCACGCCCGCGCTCGTGCCGCTTGTGTGATCGTTCGGCAGGCAGATCAGAACGAGATTCGGAAACTCGCCCTTCGCCTCGAACCGCTTCAGCTCTTCGATAAAAAACTTCGCGCGGAACTGGTCCGGCACCGCCATGTCCCAGCCCACCGAGTTCGTCGCGAGATACGGCGCGAGTGATTTTACGGCGGGTGTGCTGGCAAAAATCACCTCGCCCTTCGGCTCGCGGAATTCCTTCCAGCAATCCATCCACTTGGGCGAACCCTTGCGCGCCTTGTCCGCAAAGCGCACGGCCGGGACGGCGAACTCGCCGTAGTTGCGCAGCGTCTTGCCGTGCCGCAACACATTGTCCCAGAGGAAGCCGCTCGGCGCGTAGGCCAGCGCGTCCATCTCGTCCTCGCCCATACCGTCGGGATAACTGCGCGGGAAGCCGGCAAAGGACTTCTCCATGTAGTCCGTCGCAAACGCCGTCGTGCTCCACTGATGTCCGTCGGCGCTCAGGATGCCGCTGCAATACGTGTTGTCCAACAGCACGAATTCGCGCACCAGCTTGTGCTGGTTGGGTGTGATGCGCTCCGGGAAAATGCAGAGGGCAGGGTCGCCGTTGCCGGCCTTGAGGTCGCCGAGCACCTGGTCGTAGGTGCGGTTCTCCTTGATGACATAGACGACGTGCTTGAACACGCTCGGCTCGCCGATGCGCTCGGGCACGGGCCGCGCCGGCTGGCCGGGGCGCGGCGGGAGCTTCGCCACAGCAAGTTGCTCGCGGCGGTAGTTCTTCCACACGATGGCCGAGAGCGCGGGCAGGGCCTTCGCCGGCGGCACGGGCACAAGCGAGAGCGAGCCGCGGTATTGATGCGAGTTGAAGCCCGGCTTGCCGGTCTGCTTGTCGGTTTTCGTCGTGGCTGGGAGTCCCTTGATGTTCGCGACGCACATCGTCTTGCGCTGCGCATCGAAGGCCAGCGCGCCGGGAAACCAGCCGACGGGGACGAGGCCGAGCAGCTTGGAACTGCCGGGCTTGAACTCCACCACGGCGATGGCGTTCTGCGTGCCGTTGGCGACGTAGAGCGTCTTGCCCTTTGCGTCGAAGGCGAGCGCATTGGGCGAGGCGCCAAAAAGGTCCGCCGGACTTTGCTTCACCCAGATGGTTTCCACGACCTGGTCCGTCGCGGTCTCGATGACGCTGAGGTTGTCGCTGGCTGCGTTGGCGCAGACGACGTAGCGAAAGTCGGGCGTCACCGCGAGCGCGGACGCGTGCAGATGCACGAGCACTTCCGCGCACACCGCGCCGGTCGCGAGGTCAATCACCGTCACCGAGCCTTCGTTCGCGATGTGCGTGACCGGGTCCACGCGCACCTCGGTGCCACGGCCGGCGGGGCCGGTCGCATCGCCGGCTTGCGGACGCCGCCCACCCCAGTTGCTCACATAAGCCGGTTGGAAAGGTTCAACGCCACGTAAAGCCGCGTGCCATCGAGCGTCAGCGCGAGTCCGGCGGGGATTTCTTCCTTACGACGCGGCGCGTTGGCCAGCGGCAGCGGAATCGAGTGCGAGCCCACCACCTTCTCTTCCGGCGTGACGGTAAACACCTTCACGCTCCCGTTGACGTTGGAGAGGTAGAGCCGTTTGCCATCCGGCGCAAACACCAAGCCGGTGTAGCTCACCTGCCCCTTCGCGTCCGGCTGGAGGATGTTGGGCGATGCGACCTGCGGCTGCGGCTCGTTTTGCTTTTCGGACGGCAGCGCGACGCGCTGGAGGATTTTTCCCGTGGCTGGATCCACCACGACGAGTTCGCTCGTCTTCCCCGCCACGACCAGCAAGCGCCCGTTCGGACTCAGCGCGATCGCCTGCGGCCGCAAGCCCGGCAACTCAACCTGCACGCCCGCCGGCGTGACCATTTGGTTCACGGGCGTGACCGCGCGATTGGTGCCGACCCGGCCCACGTGCTCCGTGGGCGCGAGCGCGTCCGTCGCCGCGACACGCGTCACCGCCGACGACAGCAGGCATGCGCCGACGAAGGCGGACGCCACTTGGATGTGCAAAAACCGGCTCGCATCAGGGTTCACGGCGCGAGTCTTGAACCGGCCTTGAACCACGTCAATGTTCTGCTTCGCGGCGCGCAACCGACCGCAGGGTTGACTTCGCGGGCCGCAGATTTGCAGAGTCCGCGATGCCATTTTTACATTGCGCCAGCCGCACCGGAACTCACCTCATCCGCCTCCTCGGTGCCGTTGCGCTCGCCGGGGCCTGCGCCGCGGCCCCGATTACTTTCGCCGCCGCCCCAGCCCCCGTCGCCTTCTCCCCGACCGACTGGCCGTGGTGGCGCGGGCCACAACGCAACGGCGTGGCCGATCCCAATCAGCAACCGCCGCTCAAATGGAGTGATACGGAGAACGTTCTCTGGAAAGCCCTGGTTCCTGGACGCGGCCACGGCTCACCCATCGTCGTGGGCACGCAGGTCTTCCTCGCCGCCGCCGAGGCCCCGGAAGGAATTCAGTCCGTGCTCTGCTTTGACCGCGCGACCGGCAAGCAACTTTGGCAGAAGGAAGTTCATCGCGGCGCGTTTCCCAAGGGCAACGACAAAAGCTCCTTCGCCTCCTCGACGCCCGCGTGCGACGGCCAGCGCGTCTTCATCAACTTCCTGCACAACGGCGCAGTTTACACCACCGCCCTGAGTCGCGACGGGCAGCAGCTCTGGCAGACCAAGGTCACGGACTACATCCTGCATCAAGGCTTCCCCACCTCGCCCGCCGTCTATCAGTCGCTGGTCATTGTGTCGGCAGACAACAAGGGCACCGGCAAGATCGCCGGCCTCGATCGCGCCACTGGCAAGCTCGTCTGGCAGCACGAGCGCCCGAAGCTGCCGAACTACGCCTCGCCCATCATCCTCAAGGTGAACGGCCGCGACCAACTGCTCCTCAGTGGCTGCGACCTCGTCACCAGCCTCGACCCGCTCACCGGCAAGGTGCTCTGGGAAACCAAGGGCTCGACCACCGAATGCGTCACGTCCCCCGTGACCGATGGCCACGCCGTCATTGTCAGCGGCGGCTACCCGAAGAATCACGTCGCGGCGATTCGCGGCGATGGCACCGGTAGTCTCGCGTGGGAGAACAGCAGCCGCGTGTATGTGCCCTCGATGCTTTTCCACCAAGGCCACCTCTTCGCCGTGCAGGATGCGGGCGTGGCCGCGTGCTGGAACTTCGCAACGGGCAGCGAAGTTTGGAAGAACCGCCTTGGCACCGGCGGCGGCTTCAGCGCGTCACCGGTGCTCGTCGGCGACAAGATTTATGCAATCAGCGAGACGGGCCACACCTTCATCTTCAAGGCCTCGCCCTCGGCCTTTGAGCTGCTCGGCGAAAACCAGCTCGGCGACGAAGCGATGGCCACCCCGACGATTTGCGGCGGCCGCATCTACCTGCGCGTCGCCGTGCGCAAGGACGGCCAGCGACAGGAGCTGCTTTATTGCCTTGGGAGCAAGTGAGACGGGCGGGGTGCGCTCGGGCTTCGCTCAGAAGTCCACGCTATCCCACCCGGAACTGCGACGGAGCCACTCCTGTGACAGCTCGGAACGCGCGGGTGAAGGCACTGTGATCGTAGAAACCGCAGGCCAACGCAATTTCGGCGACCGGCTGGCCGGTCTCGCGCAACAGCCGCGACGCGGCCGCGATGCGGGTCTTGGTGATGAACTGGCTGGGCGTCAGGCCTAAGAACTTTTTCATCAGACGAGCCAGTCGTGGTGGAGCCATGCGGGCGCGTTTGGCCAGTAAAGACGGGCTCACCGGTGCTGCAACGTTGCTCTCGAATTCACCCAGCGCGGCGGCGAACTCGACGGGAATGTCGCGGGTCTCAATGGGAGCCCGCACGTCACGCGAAATGCCGATCAAGCCGACGATGCCGCCCGCCGCATCGCGCATCGGCAGCTTGGTGGTCAGACACCAGCCGGGCTTGTGCGGTGCATACCAGTGGAGTTCGAGATGATCCAAAATTGGCCGGCCGGTCCGCAAAACCACGGCATCTTGCGCTGCGGGAATCCGGCCAAATTCGCCCGGGCAGATGTCACTAGGCCGCTTGCCGATCACCTGCGACTTATGGCGCAGACCGTGACGCTCCACCAGTGAGGTGTTCACGGCCACATAACGTCCACTGGTGTCCTTGATGAAGAATGCGACATCCGAGGCTTGGTCAAACAGCTTCTCCAACACCAGCACGTCCACCGGACCTGGCGGAGTCAGACCCACGGCACGTTTGGGCTGCATTGTGCTGGTTTTCACGTCGGGCCGGGATTTTAGGCCAAGACCGCGCTTGGTGTCATGGCCTAAACTGACACCATGAAAATCAAACGCATCTTCACCCATCGCGTCGAGCTGCCGCTCCACGAGGGCACCTACAAATGGTCCGGCGGCAAGTCCGTCTCCGTCTTCGACAGCACCATCGTCGGCGTCGAGACCGACACCGGTCACATCGGCTACGGCGAGGTGTGTCCGCTGGGGCCGTTCTATCTTCCCGCGTATGCCGAAGGCGTGCGCGCCGGTTTGCGCGAACTGGGGCCGCATTTGCTCGGCTGGGACCCGCGCGAACTCGCCAAGCTCAACCACCGCATGGACGCTGCGCTCAAGGGCCATCCCTACGTGAAGAGCGGCATCGACATCGCGTGCTGGGACATCCTCGGGCAGGCCACCGGCTTGCCCGTCTGTGTGCTGATGGGCGGCCGTTTTGGCGAAAGCATCCGCCTCTACCGCGCCATCTCGCAGGAAGACCCCGAAGTCATGGCCAAGAAAGTCGCTGGCTACCGCGCCGCTGGCTACACGCGCTTCCAACTCAAGGTCGGCGGCGACCCGGACACCGACATTGTCCGCATCCGTGCCGTGCGCGCCATGCTCCAGCCTACCGACCGCCTCGTCGCCGACGCGAACACCGGCTGGACGCAGCACGAGGCCATGCGTGTCGTCCGCGCCGTGCGCGATGTGGATGTTTACATCGAGCAACCCTGTCTAACCTACGAGGAATGCCTCGCCGTGCGGCGGAACACGGACCATCCGTTCGTCCTCGATGAAAACGTGGACAACCTCGACATGCTCCTGCGCGCCAAAGCCGACCTCGCGATGGACGTGGTGAACCTGAAGATCAGCAAGCTCGGCGGTCTCACGAAGACCAAGCAGGCCCGCGACCTCTGCGTGAGCATGGGCATCGCAATGACGTTGGAGGACAGTTGGGGCGGCGACATTACGACCGCCGCCATCGCGCATCTCGCGCACAGCACGCCGGAGGAATTCCGGTTCACCAGCACGGACTTCAACAGCTACGTCACCGTGAGCACCGCCACCGGCGCGCCGCAGCGCGTGAATGGTTTCATGCAGGCCGGCACCGCCCCCGGCCTCGGCATTCAGCCGAAGCTGGACGTGCTAGGCAAAGTTCTGGTTGATATCTCTTAATCGCACCATGAATCGCTTCCTCCAATTGATCCTCGTGAGCTTGGGCCTTGCCTCGGCGACTCTCACTGCCGCACCGCCAACGGGCTGGCAACATTCTGGCACGCTCACGGTGCTCACCACGCCCGACGGCGCGAACTTGCCGTTGGGCGCGGCGGTCGAGAACTTCCCCGTGCTCGTGCGGCTGCACAAGGACTGGTTCAACTTCGCACAGGCCAAGCCCGACGGCGCGGACGTGCGCTTCACCGATGCGACAGGGAAGTCGCTCGCCTTCCAAATCGAAGAGTGGGACGCGGCGGGCGGGACCGCGAGCATCTGGGTGCGCGTGCCGCGCATCGAGGGGAACGCACGGCAGACGCTCGCGATGCACTGGGGCAAAGCGGACGCGGCGAGTGAATCGAACGGCAAAGCAGTGTTCAACGAGTCCAACGGCTACCTCAGCGTTTGGCATCTCGGCGACACGGTGCAGGATGAAGTCGGCACGCTCGAATCGAAGGACACGGGCACGTCGGTGACGAACGGCATCATCGGCCGCGCACGCCACTTCCCCGGTAAGGCCGGCGTGTTCGGCGGCGACAAGATTCCCAACTACCCGAGCGGTGCCAGCGCACATAGCTCAGAGGTTTGGTTCCGCACGCGCTCAGCGAACTCCACGCTCGTCGGCTGGGGCAACGAGCAGGGCCAAGGCAAGGTCGTGATGCAGCTTCGCAGTCCGCCGCACATCCGCATGGATTGTTACTTTTCCGGCGGCGACGTGGGCGGCAACCGTCTCCTGCTCGGCGACTGGACGCACGTCGTCCACACCTATCGGCAGGGCGAGTCGATCATCTACGTGAACGGCCAACCCGAGGGCACCAACTCCAGCAAAGGCTCGCCGTTGAACATCCGCACACCCGCGCGGCTCTGGCTCGGCGGCTGGTATAACAACTACAACTTCGTCGGCGAACTCGACGAAGTCCGCATCTCCAGCGTCGCGCGCTCGGCGGATTGGGTTCGGCTGCAATATGAGAACCAGAAGCCGCTGCAAACGCTCGTCGGGCCGCTCGTGCCGCCGGGCAATGCGTTCAGCGTGTCGCCGGAGAAAGCCGTAGTGGAGGAAGGCAAGAGCGCCGAGTTCACCGCGCAGGCGGGCGGGGCGCAGAAAGTTTTCTGGCTGCTCAAGCGTGACGGGCGCGAGCAAGTCGTGGCGGTGGACCGCTTCAAGTTCACCTTCGCCGCCGGGCGCGTGACGGGCGATGCGTCGGCGGCGCTGCAATTCAAGGCGGTCTTCGCCGACGGCGTGAAGACCAAGGATATCGCCATCGCGGTGAAAGAAGCGATCCCCGAGCCGGTGTTCACGCTCAAGGCTCTGGCGGCGTGGGACGGGCGCGCGACCATCGAGGTGGTGGCGCAGGTCGCAAACCTCGCGGCGATGCAGGCGCGCGGCGCGGGCGAGTTGAAGTTCGAGTGGAGCGCGGGGCCGCTGGCGGTCATCAAGGAAGTCGCGCCCGGCAAGCTCCGGTTGCTGCGCGCGCAAAACAGTGGCCCGCTCATCGTCACCGCGACCGTGAGTAACGGCGGCAAACCCACGGCGCAGTCCGTGACCATCGCCGTGACCGAGCCGAAGCGCGACGCGTGGGTCACGCGCGTGCCGGCGAAGGACGAGCAGCCGGAGGCCGGCCAGTTTTACGCCCGCGAAGGCAGCGGCGAAGGCACGCTCCATTACAACGGCACGCTCGCGGAGCCAGCGGACTCGGTCTTCTTGAAACTCTTCGCCGACGACAAGCTCGTGAAGACCGAGACGGCGAAGCCCGGCGCGGACAAGTCCTTCGCTCTCGCCGTGAAGCTCAAGCCGGGGCTGGTGAAATATCGCGTTGAGTTCGGCTCGCGAACAGGCGGCAACGAAACCGTGCTGCGCCGCGTGGGCGACCTCGTATGCGGCGATGCGTTCCTCATTGATGGCCAGTCAAACGCGCTCGCGACCGACACTGGCGAGAAGTCGCCGCCGGAGACGAGCGAGTGGATTCGCAGCTACGGCGGGCCGACCGGTCGCGCGGATGGCGTCGCCTGGTTGCGCGACCGCCAAAAGGCCGCTGAGAGCGCCGGACTGGCGCGGCCGAATCTGTGGTGCCGCCCCGTTTGGAAACGCAGCGCGCCCGAGCAACAGGCGGAACTCGGCTGGTGGGGCATGGAGCTGGCGAAGCGCCTCGTCGCGAGCAATCAGATGCCCGTGTGCATCATCCAGGCAGCCATCGGCGGCTCGCGCATTGACGAACACCAGTCGTCGCCTGCCGACCACGGCGACCTCAGCACAATGTATGGCCGGATGTTCTGGCGCGTCCAGCAGGCGCGGCTCACGCACGGCATCCGCGGCATCCTGTGGCATCAGGGCGAGAACGACCAGGGCGCGGACGGCCCGACGGGCGGCTTCGGTTGGGAGAGCTACCATCGCCTTTTCATCGAGATGGCCAGCGCGTGGAAGCAGGACTTCCCGAACGTGCAACACTACTATGTTTTCCAAATCTGGCCGAACTCCTGCGCGATGGGCGGACGCGACGGCGCGGGCGACCGCCTCCGCGAGAAGCAACGCACGCTGCCGCAACTCTTCTCGAACCTGAGCATCCTCTCCACGCTCGGCGTCCGCCCGCCGGGCGGCTGCCACTTCCCGCTGGCTGGCTGGGGCGAGTTTGCGCGCATGGTGCAGCCGCTCATCGAGCGTGATGTGTATGGCAAGAAATCCGCCGCCCCACTAACGGCCCCGAACTTGAAGCGCGTCTCTTCCGCGACTGCCGCCGGTGACGCACTTGCGCTGGAGTTCGACCAACCGGTTGTTTGGGACGACAAGCTTGCCGGGCAGTTCTACCTCGACGGCGCAAAAGACAAAGTCGCTTCCGGCAGCGTCGCGGGGAATGTGCTCACGCTGAAGTTGAAGGAGCCCCTCGCCGCGAAACAAATCACCTACCTCAAGGAAGTCGCGTGGAGCCAGGACAACTTGCTCCTCGGCGCGAATGGCCTCGCGGCGCTGACCTTCTGCGAGGTTCCGATCGGCACGACGACCAACACAAAACCACCCCGCTGAGATCCTCATCCGGTTTATTGCCGACTGACAAACTACTCCTCGCACGCAACCCAAGCTCTCACCACACTCGTCCCAAAATGAAACCATCGCCAAGACTCCTGCTCCCACTCCTTGCGCTCACTGCGCTTCTCTGTGGCCATTCCCTCGCGGCGGACAAGAAGCCGCTCAAGGTCTTCATCCTCGCCGGGCAGTCGAACATGGAGGGGCACGCGCGCATTGAGACCTTTGACTACATCGGCGACGACCCTGCCACTGCGCCGCTGCTCAAGCAGATGCGCGGCGCGGACGGGAAACCGGCGGTGTGCGACCACACGTGGATTTCCTATCTCACCGGCAGATATGACGGCAGCGCGAATGGCGAGGGCACGGGCAAGCTCACGGCCGGCTTCGGCGCGAGAGGCGACAAGCCAACGGAAGACGGCGGAAAGATCGGTCCAGAGTTCACCTTCGGCCTCACGATGGATGCGGCGCTGAAGGAGCCCGTGCTCCTCATCAAGACCGCGTGGGGCGGCAGAAGCCTCAACACGGAGTTCCGCCCGCCGAGCGCGGGGCCCTACGAGTTCAGCGAGGTCCAACTCGCGCAAATGCAGAAGCAGGGCAAGGACGTCGCCGCAGAGAAAGCGGCGAAGGCCAAGGAAACCGGGCGCTTCTACCGTTACATGGTCGAGCATGTGAAGAAGGTGCTCGCCGACCCGAAGCGCGTCTGCCCGGCCTACGATCCGGAGGCAGGCTACGAGATCGCTGGCTTCGTCTGGTTTCAGGGTTTCAACGACCTCGTGGACGGAGGCACCTACCCCATGGGGGCGGACGGCAAGACGAGGGATTACACCAAATACAGCGTGTGGCTGGCCGATTTCATCCGCGACGTGCGGAAGGATCTCGGCGCGCCGAAAATGCCCTTTGTCATCGGCGTGCTCGGCGTGGAAGGCCTGAATGCCAATCCCGGCATTTTTTCCTTTCGCAAAGCCATGGCCGCGCCCGCGTCGCTGCCGGAGTTCAAGGGCAACGTCGCCGCCGTGGAAACCGCGCCGTTCTGGTCCGAGGAACTCGGAGTCATCGACCAAAAACATGGCAAGGTTAGGCAGATGGGATTTTTGCTGAAGTCCAAGAACAAGGGCGGCCCAAATAAGGACGGCACCATGACCGACGCGCAGCAGAAGGAGTATCTCAAGAAATACGAAGCCGAGCTGATTTCGCCCGCCGAAGCCGAGAAGTGGAAACGCGGCGCATCCAACGCCGGCTACCACTACCTGGGCTGCGCGAAGACCTTCGCGCTCATGGGTAAGGCGTTCGCCGAGACCATGATGGAATTGCAGCGCGGCAAAGAGGCGACTCGTTGAAACCGCCCCTCCACCCCAAGCATTCCGCCGGCTTGCCGCTCGCTGGTGCAAGTATCGCTCACCATCATCGGCATCGAGCAACGACCTCCTAGCAAATACAATGAAGCGACTTCTCCCAGCCACGCTGCTGGCCCTCTCGGTCGTGCATCATGCAGCCGTCGCCGCACCGGCCAAACCCAACATCATCTTCGTCCTCTTCGATGACTTGGGCTACGGCCAGCCACAAAGCTACAACGCAAAATCCGCATTGCGCACGCCGAACCTCGACAAGCTGGCGACGCAAGGAATGCGCTTTACGGATGCGCACACGGCGGCGGCCGTCTGCACGCCGACGCGCTACGGCGTGCTCACGGGTCGCTACCCGTCGCGCATCGGGCAGTTCGGCGTGCTTACTACGTTTTCAAAGCCCATCATCCCGCCGGGCCGCACGACGGTGGCTTCGTTGCTCGAGGCAAAGGGTTACAAGACGGCGTGCATTGGCAAATGGCACCTCGGCATGGATTGGGTGGACGGAAAGCCGGGCAGCGAAAAGGAAGTGCCCATCGGCGCGAAGATGACCGGCGGCCCGAATGCGCTGGGCTTCGACTATTTCTACGGGTTCACGCACGCGCGGAACATCGGCACCATCGTCGAGCAGGATCACGTCGTCGCTCACGTCGAGCCGGTGGGAAATCAGCCGCTCATGGCGAAGAAGGTCGTGGAGTGGCTCGATCAACGCAAAGCGGGCGAGCCGTTCTTCCTCTACTACCCGCTCGGCATCCCGCATGAGCCGATCGTGCCGTCGGCTGAGTTTGCCGGGAAAAGCGGCGCGCAGGATTTGGTGAAGAAAGACCCGAAATACGGCGACTGGCTCTACGAGGGCGACGCGTTCCTCGGCAAAGTGCTCGAAGCGCTGGAGCGCAATCATCTCGCTGACAACACGCTCATCATCGCCACGAGCGACAACGGCGCGGAGCATCGCGCCTACGAGCCGTTGCGCGAATCGAAGCGCAGCATCTACGAGGGCGGGCATCGCGTGCCGTTCATCGTGCGCTGGCCCGGCAAGGTGAAGCCCGGCTCGGTGAACGATCACACCGTCTGCCTCAACGACCTCATGGCCACCGCCGCCGAAATCACCGGCGCGAAAATTCCCGACAACGCAGGCGAGGACAGCGTGAGCCTGCTCCCCGAGTTGCTCGGCACCTCGAAGGAAGGCACGCGCGAGGCGACGGTGCATCAGTCCGCCGCGGGCGATCTCGCGATCCGTCAGGGCCCGTGGAAGATGATTTTCCACAAGGGCGGGCAGCGCGAACTCTTCAACCTGCAAAACGACCTCAGCGAAACGAAGGATGTGCTCGCCGCGAATGGCGAAGTCGCGACGAAACTGGCGACGCTCATGCAAGGCTACATAGCCAACGGCCGCAGCACAGCGGGCTCAGCGCAGAAGAATGAATTCGACCTCTCCATCACCGGCGGCGAGGGCAAAGGCAAAAAGAAGAAGGGCAACAAGACGGCAGCCGGTGTGAAATCGCCAGCCGAGCGTGCGCGAGAGATGGCACTGGCGGCCGACGCGTCATTCGATTGAGCAACAACGACGATTGCCAATATGAAGACACGCTGCCTGATTTGGATCATCAGCGCCATTGCCTTGGCCAATGCTCGTGCCGCGGCCGAGACGCGGCCCAACATCCTCTTCATCCTCGCTGACGACTTGGGCTACGGCGATGTCGGCTGCTACAACACCGAGGCGAAGGTGCCCACGCCGAATCTCGACCGGCTTGCGCGCGAGGGGATGCGCTTCACGGACGCGCATTCGCCCTCCACGGTTTGCACGCCGAGCCGTTACAGCTTGCTCACGGGTCGGATGGCCTTTCGTATTAATTATCGCGGTGTCTTCGAAGGCGTTGGCGGGCCGTGTCTCATCAAGGCGGACCAACTGACCTTGCCGCAGTTGCTGCGGAGTCAGGGCTACGTGACGGCGATGACGGGCAAGTGGCACGTCGGCTTGAGCTTCTTTGACAAGAACGGGCAGCGCATCACGAAGGGCGGCGTCGAGGGCGTGAAGTTGATTGATTACTCCCGCGCGATTCCGGACGCGCCGATCCATTGCGGCTTCGACAAGTTCTTCGGCACGGCGTGCTGTCCGGGCACGGATTACCTCTACGCCTTCATCGAGGGCGACCGCATTCCTGTGCCGCCCACCGGGATGCTCGACAAGTCCAAGCTACCCAAGCACCCGTATGCTTTCGACAACCGCGCCGGCCTGATCGCACCGGACTTCGACCTTGAAGAGGTGGACATGTTGTTCCTTAAAAAGAGCCGGGAGTTCCTCGAACAACACGCGCAGAGCCAGCCGGGCAAGCCCTTCTTTCTCCTGCACTCGACGCATGCGGTGCATCTGCCGTCGTTCGCGGCCAAGCAGTTTCGCGGCAGCACCAAGGCGGGGCCGCACGGGGATTTCATCCACGAGCTCGACCACATCGTCGGCGAACTGATGAGAACCCTCGAACGACTCGGAATCGTGGAGAACACGGTGGTGATGTTCTCCAGCGATAACGGGCCGGAGACGACGAGCGTTGTCCACATGCGGGCCGACTACGGCCACGACGGCGCGCGGCCCTGGCGCGGCGTGAAGCGCGACCAGTGGGAGGGTGGGCATCGCGTGCCCTTCATTGTCCGCTGGCCGGGGAAAGTCGCTGCGGGCAGCACAAGCGACCAGACAGTCTGCCTCACGGATGTCCTGGCGACTTGCGCGGCGATCACCGGCACCACGCTGCCGTCCAACGCCGCCGAGGACAGCCTTAGTCTTTTGCCTGTGCTGCTTGGAAAGGGGAAAGATGTGACCGCTCGTCCTTACACATTGCACCAGACCATCAGCCTCGCGCTCGCCATCCGTCGCGGGCCTTGGAAATACCTCGATCACCGTGGCTCCGGCGGGAACAACTACGAGAGGAGCGAAATCAAAGCCTTCGCCCTGCCCGACACCGCGCCCGACGCGCCGGGCCAGCTCTACAACCTCGAAACCGATCCCGGCGAGAAGGTTAATCTCTACTTCAAACACCCGGAGATTATCCGCGAACTAAAGGCGCTGCTGGAGACCAGCAAGGCTCAGGGCCGGAGCGCGACGCACGGCTCGCCACAATGAAACACGCCTTTCCACTCCTCACCGCATCCCTCGCCGTGCTGCTGGCAACGTTGCCAGCGCGCTGCGCCGGTTCAGACGAACGCCCGACGGTCGGGGCGATTCGCTGGGATGGCTGGTATGGCACCGGCGGCGTGGTCAAGGCCGTCGAGGCGTCGCTGGGGCCGCTGAAGTATCACTTTCGCCTGCCGTGGTTCGCGCGCGTGGTGAGTGCGGACAAGGTGAGCATCGATGGCGATTCGCAGGCTGTCGTGGAACAGGAAATCGCGTATGCGGCGCAGGCGGGGCTGAACTACTGGGCCTTCGTGGATTACTGCGACGAGGCGTCGGCGATGCACCTTGCGCTGAAACGCTACCTCGCCGCGCCGGATAAGCGGGGCGTGCGCTACTGTTTCGTCGAGGAAGGCGCGCGGCTCGACAAGGTCGGCGCGCAGGGCTGGGGCAGGCTCGTGGAGCATTTCCGGCATCCCGATTACCAGACTGTGATGGGCGGCCGACCGCTGCTGTTCGTGTTCGTGAAGCCGACCAAGCTTGGGAAGGCCGACTGGGATGAGTTGAAGCGTCAGACCATCGCCGCTGGTATGAAGACTCCCTATCTTGTGCTGATGGGTTGGAGTCCAGCGGAAGACGCCAAGGCCATGACCGCGCTCGGCTTCGATGCCATCTCCGCCTACGCGCGCGGCGGCAGCTACAGCATGACGCAGCCGAGCTACGCCGAGCAGTGCGCGATGATTCGCCGCGACCGCTGGGAAAAATGCCGTCTGCTGCGGCTGCCAAGCGTCACCTTCGCCAGCACGGGCTGGGATACGCGCCCGCGTAACGAACGCCCACCACCGTGGTGCACCTGGGTCACCGCGACACCGGACCCCACCCCGCCCGCGCAGCAAAAGCCGCTCCTTGATTCCGTGACCGCCACGTCCGATGAACTCGCCGCGCACCTCCGCGAGGCCGTCGCGTGGACGAAAGCGAACCGCGACCTGAACCCCGCCAACGTCATGATCATCTACGGATGGAACGAACACGACGAAGGCGGCTGGCTCCAGCCCACGCTCGGTCTCGACGGTCGGCCGGATGAAGCTCGCGTCCGCGCGCTGGGGAAGGTATTGCGTCCGTTGTCGTCAGAGAAACAGCCTTAGAACTATGTGCCACTTGGTCATCCTCCTCGCCGCGTGCTTGCTGCCCTTCGCCCCCCTCACCGTTTCCGCCCAAGGCACAGACGCCAAGGCTGCCGGTAATCCTAAAGCCCCGCCGCCCATGCGCTTCGACCCGGTTGTGCGCGACATCGAGGGCTGGAAGGTCCATGTCGAGCCCGCGCTGCTGGACGGGGAACATCGAGAGGAAGGCGCGAGGGCGCTCGCCATGCTGGCCAACCATTTGCAGCGCATCAAAATCATCGTGCCGGCCGAACCGCTGGCGAAGATGCAGACGATCGAAATCTGGATTGAGCACAACCATCCGCTGCTCAAGTCCATGCAGTATCACCCAAGCAAAAGCTGGCTTGTCGCCAACGGCCATGACCCGCGCCTGACGCGCAAAGTTCACATCACGCAGGCCAAGGAGCTCTTCTCACGGAGTCAGATGCTCAAGCATCCTGCTGTCGTCCTCCACGAGTTGGCGCATGGCTATCACGATCAGATTCTCAGCTTCGAAAACGCTGAGATCATTGCGGCCTACGAGAAGGCAAAGGCTGCCGGCAATTACGAAAGTGCCCTCGCGCACACCGGCAAAAAGGTGAAGCACTACGCCCTGACCAACCACAAGGAATACTTCGCCGAGGGCACGGAAGCCTTTCTCTACCGCAATGACTTCTACCCCTTTGTCCGCGCCGAATTGAAGGAGCACGACCCGACGTTGCACGATGTGCTGACGAAGATTTGGGAAGGGCCGAAGGGAACCAAGGAGGGCGAGAAGCAGGGGAAGTGAACGCGTCGCGCCGACTCAGCGAATCATCCGCGCTGGCATGAAAACTACCCGTCGCGCCGCATTGCGCGCCGCCAGTCTCGCCACCACCGGGCTCGCGCTCTCGCGCTTCTCCGCCTCGGCCGCCGAGTCGCCCGGGAGCAAACCCGCCGACCTGACCAAGCCCGTCCAGGTCTTCATCCTGCTCGGCCAGTCCAACATGTTAGGCCTCGGCAAAGTAAAAGGCGGGGACGGCTCGCTGGAATTCGCCGTGAAGGAGAAGAAGAAATATCCCTACCTCGTGGATGACGCCGGCAATTGGGCCGAACGCAAGGACGTGCGCTACGCCCGCGTGATGTCCGGTCGCGGCGGCGGCATGCAGCGCTTCAACAACGAGTGGACGACGGTCCAAGCCTGCAAGACTATTGGGCCGGAGTTCGGCCTCGCGCACCCGCTGGGCAATGCCATCGAGGCCCCGGTGCTCATCTTGAAGAGCTGCATCGGCAACCGCAGCCTCGGCTGGGACCTGCTGCCGCCGGGCAGCGAGCGATACGAGTTCACCGTGAAGGACAAAGCGGGCGTGGAAAAGAAAATGGTCTATGCCGGCTACAAGGACAAACCCGAGTCCTGGGAGATGGACCCGGCCAAGGGCCTCAAGACCGAGCCCGGCCCGTGGCTGGACAAGAAAACCGGCAAGCCCATCGAGTGGTATGCCGGCAAGCAGTGGGACGACGACATCAGCTACGCGAAGACCGTGCTCACCGAACTCGACAAGCACTATCCCGGCGCGACGCAGCATGAGGTCGCGGGCTTCTTCTTTTGGCAGGGCGAGAAGGACGCTGGCAACCCCGGCCACGACGCCCGCTATGAGCAGAACCTGGTGCATTTCATCAAGAGCGTGCGGAAGGAGTTCAACGCCCCCAAAGCGCCCTTCGTGCTCGCCACGATGGGGGAGTCGGTCAAAGGCGGCACCGGGCTGGGCGCACAAGTGCTCGAAGCCCATCTCGCCGTGGACGGCGCGAAGGGCAATTATCCTGAGTTCAAAGGCAACGTCGCCACCATCTACACCCACCCCATGGCGCAAGGCGGCAGCGGCAACAGCCACTACGGTGGCAAAGCCGAAGTTTACATGGATGTCGGCGAAGCCATGGGCAGGGCAATGGTAGACTTACTCAACACCAGCAAATGAAACCGTTCAATTCCCCCCGCATCGCCGTCCTCCTCGCCACTTTACTTATGTGTGCCACCACAATGTCCGCTGACGAAGTGGGCGAATTCCAGACCCTCCGCTCCCGCGCAGAAAACGGCGATGCGGTTGCGCAGGCCGAACTCGCCTTTCGCTACCGTGATGGCAAGGGCGTCGCCAAGAACGACGCCGAGTCCATGAAGTGGGCGCACCGCGCGGCGGACGTCGGCAACGCGGATGCACTGGATTTCGTCGGCTTCACCTACCTGCGGGGCGCGGTCGTGAAACGGAATCCCGCCGTCGCGTTCGGCTATTTCAAAGCGGCAGCGAATGACTCGGCGCAGGCGGCCTTCAACCTCGGCCAATGCTACTTCGGCGCGCAGGGCACGGAGCAGGACATCCCGAAGGCGCTGGAGTGGTGGAAAAAAGCCGCGGAGCGCGGCCACGGTCGCGCGGCCTCGACCGCGGCGATGGCGTATCTTTCCGGCGAAGGCGTCGCGGCGGACCCGGTGCTGGCCCGCAAGCTAGCCGAGAGAGCGGCGGAGCTGAATGACCCGTCAGGCCTCATCGTGCTCGGCGAATTGCAATTCCAAGCCGGCGAACTCGACGCCGCGAAAGCCAACTGGACCAAGGCCTCGAAGCTTCACGCGACCGGCGCGACGGGACATCCCGCGCAGCCGTCCGGCAACGCCTCCGCGCAGCAGGGGGCTGACCTCTTGAAGCTCGCCGATTACCGCCGCCGTAAAGGCGAGCCGGGCAAGTTTGCCTTCTTGCCGATGCCGCACATCCACCAAGGCTATAACAACTGTGGAGCGAGCGCCTGCGCGACGTTCGCGCGCTTTCAGGGCGCGAAACTCGGCGGCTGGGATTTCAAAAAGCTCTGCCCCTCGCCGCTCGGCACCGGCACCGACTGGTGGCATCTGCTCGAGGCCTCGGCAAAAATCGGCCAGCACTGGCGGCTCGTCACCTACACGCCGGATGACGCGGGCTTCAACGAAGCCACCGCGATGCTGAAGCGCGAGCTCGACGCCAGCCGGCCCGTCGTCGTGGATTTCAAATACATCGGCCCGCAATACCCCGGCGGCTTCGCGGGCCACACGTTGAGCGTGTGCGGCTATCTCGCCGCCGAAAATCTCTACGTGCTTTGCAACCCCGCCGTCGCCACGCCCGGTCTCCAGCTCATCACCGCCGCCGACCTCAAGGATTTCTGGCGTTCAGACTACTACGGCTCCCGCGCCAATGCCGTGCTCTCTCGGCCCGCGTTTGTCTTTGAGAAGTAGCGAGCGATGAAGCGGCAAACGTCACGGCCGGCTAGCCTCGCGTTTGGTTGGGATCAGCTCCCGGCATTGCCAGTCGGCTGAAGATAAATTGGCCTCCGGCAAACCAGGCTGGCCTCTGACTGACCGCGATGTGGTGCGGTCCAGCAGTGATTCAAGCCAAGTCAAAACCCGGGATGGTCCCGTTGCTCGACGAGCCGAACGCGTTCACGTCCGCGCCGAGGCGACGGAGGAATTGCACGTAGAGATTCGAGAGCGGCGGGTTCTTCTTCGGGTCGAACGCAAGGTGCTGGCCGTGCTTGAAACCACCACCGGCGACGAGGATCGGGAGGTTCTTGTTGTCGTGGCTGCTGGCGTTGCCGAGGTTGCTGCCGAACATCACAATCGTGCGATCGAGCAAATTGCCGCCCTGCTCCACCGTGCCCTTGAGCTTCGCAAGCAGTTCGCCGAAGAGCTTCATCTGCTGAAGTTCCACCACTTTCAACTCCGCGAGCTTGGCCGGATCCTGGCCGTGGTGCGAGAGGTTGTGCCAGTCCTGCGTGACGCCGGGGATGACGGGCACGGCGTTAAGGCCGTTCAACGCAAACGTAATGTAGCGCGTCGAGTCCGTCTGGAGCGCGAGGTGCATGATGTCAATCATCAGCCGCACACGCGCGGGCACCTCGACCGAACTGGCGATGTCGGTCGGCGGCTTGGCGTCCACCTTCGGCTTTGGGCGGCGCGCCCAGTCCTGTGCCTTGACCATGCGCAGCTCCACTTCACGGACGGAGGTGAAATACTCGTCGAGCTTGTCGCGGTCGGGTTGGCCGAGGCCGCGTTGGAAGTCCTTCGCCTCCTCCAGCACGGTGTCCATGATGCTCTGGCCTTGCTTGAGACGCTGCACTTGGGCGTTGACCTCGTTGGCTGTACCGTCCACGAACATGTTCTTGAAGACGCGCGAGGGCCGTTCCTCCGCCGGGATCGGCACGCCGCTGCGCGTGAAGGAGAGTCCGCGCGACGAGGACGACGCGAGCGTGAGCGACCCGAACCGCGTGTCCGGGACGAGTTTCTCAATGGCAAACTGGTCGAGCGAGATGGTGTTCTTGAAATTGTCCGCGCGGGGGTGCGGAGCGGCGGTGAGATAACACAGCTCCGCTGGATGCCCGCCGTCCACCTCGGGATGCGAGAGCCCGGAAAAGACGGTGAAGTCTTTGCGAAAGTCCGCGAGCGGTTCGAGGTAAGGTGTCAGCTCGAAGTCCCGCCCAGCCTTTTCCGGGAACAAGTTCGGCGTGTGCAGGCCGAGCGTGGTGTTGATGCAGATCATCCGGCGCGGCGCAGTGGCGGCAGCGGCGCGAGGCGACGACATGGCCTCGAGCAGCGGCAAAGCGAGCGTGACCCCGGCTCCCCGGAGGAAGGTGCGGCGGCTGAGGAGATGCGTTTTCACGGCTTGGTTGGACTACGGGCGGGCGTGTTTATTCTGCAACCAGCGCAGCGCGTCGAGCTCGCCGCTGAGTTTGAGCCGGTCGAAGTATGTCAGCGCCTCCTGCGGAGGCAAGGTGGGCAGCAGTGCGGTAAGCTGAGTAACATCGCGAATGGTCTGGCGCTGGGCTTCCAATTCGGCCAAGCGGCCGCCCACGGTGCGGCCGTCGCCCAGCGGTGAATCTGCTGATTGCCCGGCGAGGAATTTTTTCTCAATGGCCATGCCGACCAGCTCACTGATGAGCGTCCTGGCCGGCTGGCCTTCCAACTGTGAGGCAAGGTTCAAGCCGATCTGGCCAACGGCTTGGGCGGAGGCGAGGTCGCCAGCTTGGGCGTATTGCTGTTGCAGACCGCTCATCTGATTGCCCAGCTCACGCAGGGCTGAGAGGTGAGGGAGCAATACGCCGAACAAGCCCGCAGCCTTGGCTTCGAGCGGGCTGTATCCAGCGGAGAGATAGGCCTCCTCCGCGCTTTGCACGTGGTCGATGGTGTAATCTTGAAACCGGTGTTTGCCACTGGCCTGCCACAAATCCCGCACCGCTTCATCCGGCTGTCCTGCCTTGAAGCGGTCCAAAGCGGATAAGTAATCACCGAGGGGATTGTCGCGGGCAAGCTGCCGGAATGCCGCGAGTGCTCGGCGCTTTTCCTCGGGTGATTCGCCTCGCAGGGCGAGGTCGAACTGCACGCGCGGGTCTTGGGGAAATTTCCCGGCCGCCTCGCGCAGCAGGCTTACGTCGCCCAAGGCTCGGGAGGCGGTGAGGAGGCACTCCGCACTGCGCTTGTTCTGGAGCAGAAAGGTGTCGAGCTGTTCGCGCGTCAGCTTGGGGATTTCCCCACCATTGAGGAGCCTGGCCAGTGAGTTGGTCGGGTCTTCAACTCCAGTCTCATTCCGCACTGGCGCAACGGCCGGTTGGGGAACGGGCAGGCGAGGACGAGCAGGCGCACGCGCCACTGCGGGCACGTGGGCGGCTGGCGCAGTAATGGGGCGCTTCGGTGCATCTGTCACCGGCACGGGCCGGTTGGCAAACCAGACTCCCACCGTGAGCAGTGCCAGCGCGCTCAACTGCAAAAGCCGGGAACTCATGAACGGCACGGTGGTAAACCAAGCGCTCGCCAGTCAACGAGCATGCGACCGTTGAGCAACGAAGGCTGCACGGCCACCGCTGGTGCTGTTCACTGCTTGGGATTCGCCACGCCGATCGTGCCGAAGCCGATGCGCGGGCCGGCGTTACCGACGGGCTGGCCGCCATCGTCAGGCTTGGCGTGGATGACAAGGCCGCGGCCGATGATCGGGTTTTTGGGTCCGAGCATGGAGATGTTCTTGAACTCGCCGCGATAAACCGTCTTGCCCTCGGCATCGGCCTGGATGTTTCCAAGATCGCCCGCATGGCGCGTTTCGACGCCGGGCAAGCCGTGCGGCTGCTCGCCGGGGTTGTAGTGGCCGCCGGCCTTGGTGCCGTCGGTGGAGGTCGCGTCGCCGAACTCGTGGATGTGCATCGCGTGCTGCTGGTTGGGCGTGAGACCGGAGATTTCACCGTAAATGTAAACGATGCCGTCCACTTCGGTGAAGCGTACGACGCCAGCGCATTTGTTGCCGGCGGTGGGCTGCACGACGGCGACGAGCTGTTTCACGACTTGGCCGGGGGCGACGGCATGGGACTTGTGATCATGACCAGGTGCATCACAGCATGAGGAACTGGCGCAGCCCGTGGAAAACACGGCATACGCGGCGGTGAGCAGGCTGGCAGCAACGGAGAGAGGCTTGTTCATGATGGGATGAATGGTGCTAGGTTGAGCTGATTTCGGCGCGCAGGTTAATCCGCCCGCGTCGGGACACAAGCGGGAATCGCGCCGGACAAAACGACGGCTGGGGCTAGATTTGGAAATCGGTCCGCCCCTTCTCGCGCTGTGTCTTGTCGAGCACCTTTACGTTCACCTCCTCGTAAAGCACGAGGGAATGGGGCGGGACGCTATGCATGAGGAAGACATTGGCTCCCACCGTGCTGTGCGCGCCGATGACAGTCTCGCCACCAACGATTGTCGCACCGGCGTAAATTGTGACGTGATCTTCGATGGTCGGGTGGCGCTTGTGTCCCTTGAGCGCCTGCCCGCCGGCCAGTGAACGCGCCACCAGACCGACGCCTTGATACATTTTCACGTGGTTGCCAATCGTGCTCGTTTCGCCGATGACGGTGCCGGTGCAGTGGTCCACAAAGAAGTGCGTGCCGATCCGCGCGCCGGGATGCAGGTCCATGCCGCTGCGGCTGTGCGCCCACTCGGTCATGATGCGCGGCAGCAAGGCGACCTCCCGCCGGTAAAGCTCGTGCGCCATGCGTTGCACGGCGATGGCCTCCATGAAGGGATACGCGACGATGACCTCCTCCTTGCTCAACGCAGCGGGGTCACCGTTGTAGGCCGCCTCGGCGTCGGTCTGGAGGATTTCCCGCAGGCGCGGGAGACTGCCGAGAAATTCCATCGTGAGCTGGTGGGCCTCGGGGCGATGGTCCTTTTTCTTCGCACCTTCGCGCGGGCGGTATTCGAGCGCCTTGAGCAACTCGTCCTCCAGCCGCCCCTGCACCGAGTCCATCAGGATCGCGGTCTCGACCTTCAGCTCGGACGAATGAAACGGCTTCTCCTCGAAAAAGCCGGGGAAGAGCAGACGCAACAAATCCACCGTGATGCCCGCGATGGCGGTCTTCGACGGCAGATTCTTGCCGTCAAGGTGGTTGATGCCGCCGATGCGCGCGTAGGAAGCGAGCAGATCGTTGGTGAGTTGGGTGATGGTGACGCTCACGCGCGGAGTATTCGCCAGCGCAGGCTGGCTGGCAAGCAGCCGGGAATTAGCCTTCCGCCGCGCGCCCTCACCTGCTACAAGGTGCGCCACATGGCTTCCGAACTCACGATTGGCTTCCTCGGCGCGGGCAAGATGGCGACGGCGCTCGCCCGCGGTTTCGTCTCCGCCAAGCTCACCAGCGCGAAACACCTCGTCGCCAGCGACGTGATCGAGGCAGCGCGCAAGGCGTTCGCCGATGAAACCGGCGTCAAGCCCATGCCCACGAACTTGGCTGTGTGCAAGGCCGCATCCATCCTCATCCTCGCGGTGAAGCCCGATCAGGTCGTCGGCGTGCTGGGGGAAATCCGCGACCACGTCTCCGCAAAGCATCTGGTGATCTCCATCGCCGCCGGCGTGCCGCTTGCCCGGCTGGAAGCGGGCCTCGCCCCCGGCAGCCGCGTCATCCGCGTGATGCCCAACACCCCCGCGCTTATCGGCGCATCGGCCAGCGCGTTCGCCACCGGCAAGCACGCCACGCCCGCCGACGCCGCGCTGGCGCAAAAGCTGTTCGCCTCCGTCGGCCTCGCCCTCCAGGTCAAGGAATCCCTGTTGGATGCCGTGACCGGCCTCAGCGGCAGCGGCCCGGCCTACGGCTATCAAATCATCGAAGCCCTCAGCGACGGCGGCGTGGCGGCGGGCCTGCCGCGTGACGTGGCGACCAAGCTCGCCGCGCAAACGCTGCTCGGCGCGGCCCGGATGGTGCTCGAAACCGGCCTGCACCCCGGCGCACTCAAGGACATGGTCACCAGCCCCGGCGGCACCACCATCGAAGGCCTGCACGAAATGGAAAAGGCTGGAGTGCGCGGCGGCCTGATGAACGCCGTGCGGGCGGCAGCCGAGAAATCCAAGAAGCTTGGCCAAAGTTAATCGTTCGCCGCTTCACCACTCCTTCGTTCACTCACCATGAACTTCCCTTCCCCCTCCGACCAACAGGCGCGCGTGATTTGGTTTTCCATCACCACGCTCGCGGTGGCCATCGTGCTCAGTGCGGTGGGCGCGACGTTTTGGGCGCTGGGCTCGCTGTTGAACCAGCTCGCCTCGCTCATCGTGCCGCTGGCCATCGCGGGTGTCATCGCGTGCCTGCTGGACCCCTTGGTGGATTTTCTCCAGCAAAAGATGCGCATCCCCCGCATCCGCGCCATCCTGCTCGTGTTCTTCATCGGCGTCGCCCTCGTCGTGCTGATGCTCGGAACCGTGGTGCCCGAACTCGTCGTGCAGACGAATAAACTGGCCGCCAACCTGCCTGAATACTCGGAAAAGTTCCGCGAACGCTTCAGCAACTGGCTCGCGGAATCTCCCCTCGGACAAAGGGCGAAAATCGCGTGGGACGAGGAACTCGGCGAGAAGGCCGTGCAAGCCCTGAAGAACACCGTGCCGCTCGTTCAAAACTGGCTGCTCGATCACATCGGCAGCTTCGCGGTCTTCATGAGCTACGCGGTCGGCCTCGCGCTTGTGCCCGTTTACGTGTTTTACTTCCTGCTGGAAAAATCCGGCATCCAGCGCAACTGGAGCGACTACCTGCCGATCCGCGAATCCAAGGCCAAGGAGGAACTCGTCTTCGTCCTCTCGGCCATCAACGACTGCATCGTCGTATTCTTCCGGGGCCAGATCCTCGTCTCCATCTGCTCCGGCACCCTGCTCGGTCTGGGCCTGCTGCTGTGCGGCATCGATTACGCCGTGCTGCTGGGCGCGCTCGCGGCGGTCATCTGCATCCTGCCCTACATCGGCGGCATCATCACCTTCGTGCTCGCGATGATTCTCGCGGCCGTGCAACACGGCGACGGTCGCCATTTCCTGCAGGTTGCGGGGGTGTTCCTCTTCGTGCAACTGGCGGAAGGGCTGGTTTACTCACCCCGCATTCTGGGCAACCGCGTCGGCCTGCACCCGCTCACCATCATCATCTGCGTGATGGCCGGCACCAAGCTCCTCGGCGGCATCCTCGGCGGCCTGCTGGCTATCCCCATCACCGCCGCGCTGCGCACGATCATGTTCCGCTATGTGTGGAAGCAGCCGGCGGAACCGGAGAAAGTGATTAGTGCTTAGTAATTAGTCCCGCATCAAAGTTTGCCGGGCCGACTAATCACTTTTCTCCCGACCCCTTGAACCACTCCCGCAGCTCCGCCAACGCCTTCGCGCGATGGCTCAATCCGTTCTTTACGCTCTCCCCCAATTCGGCGAAGGACTTGTCCTGACCGAGCGGGATGAACAACGGATCGTAGCCAAACCCGCCGACGCCGCGCGGCGCGAAATCAATCCGCCCCTCGCACGCGCCCTCGAAGACTTGCGGTGCCAGCATGGGCACGGCGCGGTTCACCTCCACCAGCGCCAGCACACAACGAAACCGCGCGGTGCGCCGCGCCTGCGGCACGTCGGCAAGCAGCCGCAGCAACTTCGCGTTGTTGTCCGCGTCCGTGCTGTTGCCGTCTGCCCCGGAGTCCAGCGCCGCAAACCGGGCCGAATGGACTCCCGGTGCGCCGCCGAGCGCATCTACTTCGAGACCGGAATCATCCGCGAGGACGAAGAACTTTTCCTGCGCCGCCGGCAGACGAGAGACGGAGCGCAGCAACAACGCCCGCGCGATGGTCTCGGCCTTCTTCACCGCGTTGCCGGCAAACGTCGGCGCATCTTCCACGACCACTGGCAGATCGTCGTCGCCCTGGATCTTCAAATACCGGAAACCGGCGCCAAGAATCGCGGCGATCTCCCCGACCTTGTGTGCATTGCGCGTGGCGATGAGCAGCGTGATCATCGGGCGCATTGCACCAAACACCCCGCCGAAACTCAAGCGCACGGCCCGCCGACTTTCCGCTTCCCGCCTCCCGCTTCGCTGCTACTTTGTCCCCGTGTCTCTGCTGCGCATTCTCGTGGACGGCTACAGCCTCCTGCACGCCTGGCCGGAACTGGCCGAGGGTTGCGCCCGCCATTCCGCCACCGCCCGCGAGGCCCTCATCCAGCAGCTCACCCACTACGTCGATGCCACCGGCACGCCTATCACAATTTTCTTCGACGGCGCGGGCGCACCCAAGGGCACGCCGCAGACGCACTCCACGCGCCAGGTCGAGGTGCTCTACTCGCGCGCGGGCCAGACGGCGGATGAGATGATCGAACGCGTGGCCTACCGCCTCAGCCAGCTCGGTGAAGTGCTCGTCATCACCAATGACTACGCCGAGCGCGACACGGTGAATTCCTTTGGCGGCATGGCCCAAAGCTGCGAGAACTTCCTGCACATGATCGGTGACGCGAACCGCGACCTGGCGCTGGACCTGAAAGAACACAACCGGCGCGAACGCTCCCGCTTCAAACAACCACGTTGATGGCCCGGCTGAAAACAATTCTTTGCGCGCTCGCGCTGGGGCTGCTGGTGTCTGGCGCCTGGGCCGCCGCGCCAAAACCTCCCGCACCGGTCGTCAAGCTCGTCCCCGTCACGCCCGTCGGCCCCTCGCCCATCACGCCGGACTGCCGCTACCTCTTCGTCGTCGACACCTCGGCCGCGATGCAGCGTTACGCCGACGGCCTCTACCGCACCACCCACCGTCTCATTGCCACCGGCCTGGGAGCGCGCATGCAGGAAGGCGATGTCTTCACGGTCTGGACTTATGCGGACACCGTCCTCACGCGCGAATTCCCGCTCAACGCCTGGACCCCGGAGCTGAACGTCGCCCTCGCCAACCGCGCCTACGAATTCCTCGCCCAGCAAAAATTCCGGGGCAAATCCAACCTCCGCCCCGTCTTCGCCGAACTCGGCCAAGCCCTCGCCATCGCCACGAACCTCACCATCATCCTCATCTCCGACGGCACCGACGTCATCGTGGGCACGCCGTTCGACCGCGCGATTAACGTCA
>RFVF01000140.1 GCA_009922615.1 Pseudomonadota bacterium | reverse complement strand
CGCCATGCCTGGCCAACGGCCCACTCGTTTGACTTCTCAGCAATCGATTCCCATGCCCACGGTGTAGGGGTATGGCGTGCGATAGCTGCCTCCGATGCGATGGAACCTGCACCCTCGACCGCCGTGGGCGACACTCCACCCAAATCGTTCTTTTCCTTCCTCATCGTTGCCATCCTTTCGCCCCACGCTTACTCAGGGTTGGCCGTGCTTGAGAAGATGCCAGATCATGCGGTGAACTCCATTGGTAAGGCCCCTTGAGCGAGACGCTTGGCCGCGATCTCGCAGTAGCGTTCCTCGCGTTCAATGCCTGTGGCGGACTTTCCGAGCCTCTTGGCGGCGACCAGAGTTGTGCCGCTGCCCATGAACGGGTCGAGCACCGTTCGCACGTTTTGCGCATGCTGGAGCGCCCAGACCATTACCGCTTCCGGCTTCTGGGTCGGGTGGACGCGCTTCTCTTTCTGGCGTCCCGGCTGCTGCAGCATCCCGTTCCAGCGATACGTGATCTTGCGGACGGCCTTCTTGAGGTTGGTCCACGCCAGCTCGCAATCCGCGAAGTCGTTGCCGCCGTTGTCTTTATCCCACACAAGCCAGCACGACGCAGGCGGGAGGTCGTAATAATTGCCGCCGAAGATGATCTGGTCGCGGCAGATGGTTCGCGCCAGTGCAAGCCCTTGGGTGTGCGGCTTGTCATCCCAGTCCGAATCGCCGTAGTCTTGAGCAACGGCGATGTCGCCGCGAGAGGCGTTCTTGCCAGCGGCCTCACCGATGCCGTATGGCGGATCAGTCAGTAGCAGGTCGAACGCTCGGCCTACTTGCCGCGTGTCCATAAACTGCGCCAAGTAGTCCATGCAATCGCAATGGAAGATGCTGACCCCGTCCTGCTCGTAGTAGGGCTTCATCGTTGCCATCCTTTAACTCCACGCTTTTCAAGGTCATGCGTCAACGCTAACGCCCGATGGAGTTCTGCACGGCGTTCCGCTT
The DNA here is from genome assembly GCA_009922615.1 of Pseudomonadota bacterium. Taxonomy (GTDB): domain Bacteria; phylum Verrucomicrobiota; class Verrucomicrobiia; order Limisphaerales; family SXTU01; genus SXTU01. The sequence goes on along the minus strand of RFVF01000140.1, from coordinate 7,470 downwards.
GGGCCTTCGTTTCTTGATCCGCCCAATACCGAAGGAAGCGCAGCCAGAGCGCGATCACGGCGAAGAGGGTGCCAAAGACTAAGAGAATGGTCATCTAGCTCGCCTTCCTCATCCGACGCTGAAAGGTATCTATGTCCATGCGGGAGACTTTAGAGTATTGCGTCTTGCTTGTCAAGTGGCTGTCTCAGGATACGGTCGCACCAGGTTAAGGCTTGCCCGTTATCGATCTGCTCTGGCAGGACTCTAAGAACACGCCAGCCCAGAATCAAGGCGTTTGCGTACTTCTCGGTGTCCTTGCGAAATCCTGCGCCCCGCGTGTGCCGTCCTCCGTCTTTCAGGAACACGCCGCCCTCCACTTCCACCGCGAGTTTGGCGTCCATGAAGGCGTGATCGAATCGCCACTTCCGGGTGGGGTGGAAGGTGTATTCAGCGATCGGAATCGGCAGACCCGCCAATCGGCATTGCTCCGCGAATGGCAACTCCACCCGCTTGCGTGAACGCGCCTTCGCGGTCTTCGGCTTGTTGAGCTTGTCATGCGCCGCACAGAGGTACGACCCCTTTTTGCGCGTGAACGGACAGAGCGGAATCGCGCACGGCTTAGACAAGGCGGATCGACTCCCGCGTAATCAGATCGAGCAGCGAGCGTTGCGTGAGCTTTGGCCCTTGCGGGAGTGGTGCCCCACGGTATATCCAGCGGAACACGCCGCCGCCTTCATCCACCTTTTCGATGCGATGGCCTTCCTGCTGTAAGTCCCACACGCGACGGGCCGCTGCGGGGTTTCCGGTGTCGTGGATCAACTCCATCGTGGTCGCGCCGCGTGAGCCGAGCCTAGTCAGAATGTCGAGACCGTGATGCTTGATGCACAAGCGGATCATGGACGAGCGTTGCGTCCGAATCAACTTGGGATCACCGCCCATGCCCATGTCTTCCAGATGGACGCCGTGCACAGCGTAGCCGCGTTTCCAGAATTCACAGCCCGGCCAGCGACAGCCGATGCCGTCGCGCACCCGTAACTCAGTCTTGACGTTCTGGATGCCTATGCGTCGAGCATTCCGGCGTCGCTCACGGTACTCGGCTAACGTCTCGCCGTCTTTGAACTTCTCGATCATGCTAGGACTCGCCGCGACATGGACGGCACACCATTTTCATTTCACCGTCGATGCTGCATTCTTTTCCGAACGCCATCGTTCGCTGACACACCGCGCACGTCAACACACGCAATGACTTCGAGAATGGTTTAGAAGACTTAATGGGAGTGGCACGGTTGTCCTGACTGGACGAGTATTTCCCTTGTGCCTCCGCAACTGCTATCTTACGTGCGCGTGATTGACTCACATTTCACCATCCCCGTAAGTGATTGAGCGCGTAGGTAACTTAACGCTTGACACGATTTTAACGGCAGAGATTCATTCGCCCACCATGAGCCGATAGGCTCGCCATCCTCGAAACGCATTTCGAGCGAACATTACCGCGTCCTGCTGGAACCGATAGAAGTGTGCGTCTCGCTGTAGATTCCCCAAGGCATCCGGGAGCGTGGCGTACATCATCTGCTCGCGGCAGTAGTTCCCACGTTCACGGGCATAGCCTTTGGCCGCTGCTGGTGTTGACCGGAACCAGGCGCGGTCACGCTCGGCTTTCTTGTACTCATCGACGCCGATCTCTGCCACGGTGAGTTTCATGCGGCCATCCATCCTGCGATCTTCTCGCACTCGGCTTCTACCTCATCCAGAAAGGTTCGCACGTCTTGCGCGTACTGTTCAAGCGCGGCGTCTTCGCGTGTGACCCGGATGGTCACACTTCGTAATGGTTCTGGAAAGTCAGGGTGAAATGAGAAGTAATCACACCAGGCCGCGCCCGTGACGAACAGTTCGTGACGAATCTGAGCGAGATATTCAGGCGCGATACAACCCCTAACCAGTCCGACCTCTCCCGCGATCGTTGACTGCGCGGCTCTATGACTAGCGACGGTCGCGAAGTGCGTCGCCTGCATCGGACACTTCGCCTGCACCAATCCCTCGAAGTCACCGATCATGCCGTCCGGTGAACACCCCACGGGTATCTCGTTATCCAGCACGAACCCCACCGAGCGCACTAACACGCCGTGGATGTTCTCGTACTGACGGAGCGCCAGTGCTTCGCGCTTGATGCCGTCGAGCATGGCTTTCGACTGATAACCGTCTTCGGTCGGCTTGCCGGTTACTCGTTCCAGGACGAGCTGTGTCCGGTAGTTCCGGCGTTCGGCGCGATACTCGCCCTTTTGTGTTTTCCAAAAGGCATCGTGTGCTTTGCTCGCGGTGAAGACGCCGGCACGGGATTGACGCCATGCGTCCGAGCGTTGCTCGCAGTTGACGACCGAGAACGGCTTAGAGGACGGCATCTCGCGCCTCCGCGACGGCTTTCAGGTCAACCCATAGCGAGTTCGGGACAGCCGTCCGTAGAGCATTTGTGCCGTTCGACCAGGCGTGACCCAAGTCCATCATGCCTACCATCGCCGCCGAGCGCAGCGAGTTCTCGAAATCGCGATAGCCTTCCGGCTTCGGAGTGGTGTCTTCTGGTGGCACGTCTACTGAACCGTCTGAGTCCGCTCCGCGCTGGATCAGGTTCAACAGGTCAACGGTTGTGTACCGATGCCCGTAAGACATCACCGACCCGCGCCCTTGCGCGTCCGTCTTACCGCCGCTCATGTCCACGCGAGCTTCGTATTCGGAGAACTTGGAGTGGCCGTCTTTGTGCGCCAGTTCGCCCGTGACCTTCACCATGCCTGGTGCCGGATACGTCGTGGCGAAGCTCAGGGTGAATCCGAACTGGCGGCAGATCGGCCCCACGATTTCCTGAATCTCATCGTTCGGTGCGTACGATCCAGTACGCCCGTCTTTGAACGTGATCGTCTCGTTCTTTTCGATGATCGGGAGCGCCTGTTGCAGCTTTGCGAAGGATTTCTGATACTGCCCCTTAGCCCACTCGATGTAGACCTGCGTAGCACTCTGCCGCGAACAAGGCCGCATTGCCTGCATTAGTGGCGCGGGCCGCGAGTCCTCCCTGTAGCGCCTTCGCCGCGAAGTAATCGCGGAGCGTCATGCCTTTTTCCGGCACCCACGTCATCTGACCATTCCACGGGAAGGCTGGCGGATTATACGGCTGCTTCATTCGCGTTCTCCAATCGCCACTACTTCACCACGTCCTACACGACTCCGATAGGCCGAGACGATCTTTGAGTCGGCGTCCTGCTGCTGCCGCGCTTTCAACACGATGGCCTCCAACGCACCTGGCGAGTCCTGATCGATCTCGTAGAACCGAGAGACTTCCGCGCACACGATCCGCGCTTGATGCCGATACCGTTGCCGGCGCATGGCCGCGAGGACAGCTCGCCTTTCCACTGACAGCCCACGGTGAATCTGGTTGTCGCAGCTCGGCCACATGTCGCCATTCGCGACGGCCAGCACTACGGCCACGCGCTCGACCACGGCAGCTCTCGCGACTGAGCGTGATCGCTTATGCGCTCCGGCAGCACGATACCGCGCATCGACGCGCATGTCTTTCGCGTCATCCGAGTCCCATGACGGGAGGGGTTCTGTATGTTGAACTTGTGTCGCTTGGTAGAGATGAAAGGCTGCGAGTTCGAGGTGCTGACTCGCTTCCAGCGCGACTTGGACGGCAGTTTTATCGATCAACGGTTTCCCTTTCGACAGGAACAGGTTACTCAGTAAATGACGCCCGAAGGTACACCCTTCGCACCGTAGGAGCATTCGGATCGCGGAGGCATTTTACCGTCGCCCATGCACAAATGAAACGACGGCCCCGGCGCTGCCACAATCCACCTTGCGTCAATGGCGCATGTCGGAACTCATGCGCGGCGTCGAACTCGTTTACGGCTGCGGGTAATGCTTGGAGCGCAGCACCGGCTCGACCGGCACCAGTCGCCCGCGACCACCGCGTGACACGCGACCGCCGATGCGTCCCGCCTCCGCTGCGGCCTTCGCGTCCCACTGGTGCGCTACGCCCTGCTTGTGCGCGGCCTTGCCACCGAGACTCGCGATCCGCTTTTGCGTTTCTGGATTCATTGCGGCGAATCCTCGCCTGCTCTTGACGTGCTTAACCATGTGACGCGATCTCCCCGCGACAGTCGCCGCGCTCGTTCGAGTAACGCTTCTCCCACCGGACAGATGTCCTCAGTGGCCTTGTGGAATTCAATCGACCGCCAGCCGCACCGACAGAAGCTACGATAGATGCGCTCGATCACGCGGCCTTCCCGATCCTTCACTTCCCGATACTTGCTGACCACGACGTGCATCGCTTCCGGTGTCCACCGATCCAGCATGAAGTGATCGTCTTCAGGCTTGGCTTTCGGATGGCGCAGGATAAGCGGACGATCCGGCACTAGAACACCTTATCGCCGTTGCCGTACTTCTCGATGAACTGGTCGAGCAACCAGACAGCGGTGTGGCCTTCGTCTTTCGCCCGAGCGCGGAACCGTTCCCACGACTGACGATTGATCGACCGATGCGTGTAGGTGACTTTCTCTGGGGTCGGCTTGGATGCCGATTTCTTGCCTTGCGTTTTCGCCATACGGAGACTGTAGGCGAATTGCCTTTAGCTTGTCAAGTGGCTATCGCGAGAAGGCTACCGACACTCCGCCCTCAATGGGTTTCTGCCAGCCGGACTTACCGACGTAGGTGATGACTTCCCACTGATCGTTGAACTTGTGGGCCACGGCGAGATTCAGGCCTGAGCCGGTCTTGACGTTCAGGATCGCCATCGTGCGACCCTCTTTGACGCCTTGCAGCGCGGCCTCGACTTGTTCCTTGATCGACAGGTGGACGGACTGCGGGGCAGCAGTCACAACACCCGCGAAGGTCTGCGGCGTTCCGTTGAGGTTGGACACCGCCTTAGTAGCCTTTCTTGATCCGGTCGTCGGTATTCTTCTTTTGCACGAACGACCACGCGAGCATCGCGGCAGCGAACGCACCGCTGACGATCTGAGTCGCCGCGTCGTTGCTGACGGTGATTTCATGCGCGGCGGCGAACGTGACAACCCACCGAACGGCTGAACCGAGTAGTGCTGATACCAAAGGATTCATCACGACTGTCTCTCCTTAGCGAAAGTTTCCGACCAGTAAACCCGTCCCACGCGGCGGGGTGCCCTTGCCTCCGGTCGTGCGATCACCGGAGAACAATGTCCATGTCTCGACTTCACGCGGCGGCGTCGTATCCCACTCGCTCATCGTGAACGCGGCAAAGCGTCCGTCCTTTGTCCAGTATTCAATACCGCCCCGCGCATGTTCGCGCTGCCATGTCGCCACATCTTCCGGCAGCATGTCGAGAATCTTGGGTAGCTCCGTGAATCCCCACTCGCTTTCGAGCGGTTGATTCGAGCGCACCGCTGCGCCTTGGAATCGGTTACTGGCTTGCCCGCTGAGCGCATGGGCTGAGTAGAGCGCCGTGAGGTTAGCGGGGTCGTCCTGCCGTGCGTACGAGTCTTGACCAGGGCCAGCCGGTTCGCCTTCCCAGAACGCTTTTGGGAACGCTCGATAGTTTCCTTCCCAATAGACGATGCCGTAGGTGTGCTTCATACAGACCATGAACGGATCGCGGGTAACATGCACCGCGCAAATGTCGCCGTGCGTCGATGCCTTGTGGAGACTGTCTGGTTCTTCGTTCTGGGGAATCGCGCCTTGCGCTGTCAACACGTTCGGGAGAATCGCCTTGACTTCAGCGATCACGCGCCCCATCTGCGCGATCGACTCCGCGCTGTCGCCACCGTAGCGGTTCAAGGGGAACTCGTTCGTGACTTCCCACAGGGCGATCACGTCCGCGCCGCCTTCGTCTGCGGCGATGCGAGCGCATCGACGATGTAGCTCGATCTCTCGCTGACCGTCCGGGCAGATGATCTGCATGTCACCGAACGAGATGTGTAGGCGCAACTTCCGAGCCTTGCACGCCCTGAGTAGGGTTCTCAGCAGGTCGTCGTAATCCGGCCACGCTGCGATGTCTACGCCGTACTTGTCCGTGCGGAGATGGTTGCCGGTGAAGAACCACTTCCTGAATCCGACCGGCGCGACTTCTCGACCGTCCCAATACTCAGACCAGCCGCCGACCGCGAGGAAGACACGGATGCCCTGATAGCCCGCCACCGCGATTGCGTTGATCTGGCGCTCAAACTCTTGCGGGTTGTCGCGGAGGATGCGGAGCGCCGGGAACCACGAACAGAACAGCACTCGACGCCATCCCGAATCGTCACGGAACATCTTGTCTTGAATACGGAGCGGCCCGACAAGTGGCCGGCGTGTGGGTTCGCCAGGTTGCGGTTGCGGAGTCAACCCCAGTTCGTCTTCACACTCGCGGATGTGCTTCGCTGCCGATGCATCCGGTGACAAGTCCCTTAAATCGAATGCTGTGCGTCCTCTCCAGACGAACGTGTCGGGATCACCCGGATCAGGCCATGCGCGTCCGACCTTCGCGTAGCGTTGCCGAATCTGTTCGTCAAACTCGCGCCACCATGTACGCTCGTCAGGGTAGGGATACATTTAGTCCTTCAGGCACTCGCGCCGATCAGCCAGCGTCTTCGCGTCTTGCACGCACAGTTGCCGCACCACATTCAACAGCTTTTCATTCGCCATGTAGGTTCGCGCCATGAGGTCTTCAGTGCGCTCGGAATGCGTCGCCATCGTTTGATGCTGCACTTCGACGGCGTGGAGACGCGCATCGAACTTATCAAACCCTTGCGCGAGGTTGTAGACCAGAAAGCACGCGATCACTCCTGGTATACCTACTTTCGCGACGGCGTTCCAGTCGATCCGCATCACGGCTCTTTCGAGAGCGCGAGAATGGATGCGCTCAACTTGCCGAGGTCATGCGCGAGTTTCTCCGCTATGTGCGCGGCTTTCTTCTCGTCCTTCAGCAGATCGGTCAGGACTTTCTTGAACGTCTCTTGCTGTTCAGCCGAGAACGGCGGGCAGCAGATACCGAGCAAGCAGCATGTGATGGGATCGATGGCGGCACCTACGGTTTCTGTTTTTGCAGTTCCTGCGCGAACACCATGTTCGCGTTTCGCAACCCTGCGGTTTCGATCTTCGCTTCAAGCGCCCGTAATCGCTGCTCTAAGGCGTCGTCCGAGAGCGTCTTCATCTTCGATTCGTATTCCATCCGCGTGAGAATGTCTCGCACGTCGGACTGAATTTTCAACTGCGCGTCGCCGCGCCCACGGTCGAGCACCAACTGCCCGCCGACGATGGTCACGCACCCGACCACGATCGAGATCACCAGTTGCAGCGGAAAACTTAATCGGCTGGCATCGGTGACTCGCGCTGTTTCCCTTGGACTCACGTCATCAACCCCGAGTCGTGGTGACGGATATTCTTCTATGGGATAGACGGACGCGGGCGCAGTTCCTATCATGTCAACACCGATTCTCGACGCCGAGGGCCGGTCGGCGGCTGCTCATCCTGCACTTCCGCGAGCCGCTTGAGGGC
>RFVF01000139.1 GCA_009922615.1 Pseudomonadota bacterium | reverse complement strand
GCCTGCGCGGTGCTCGTGGGAGAGCGGGCCGTGGCTTGGCCGACCGGCGATGAAGACGATTTTGAGGTCCGCGGCCTGGACGGCGCACGCGGTCAGGAGTGAGAACGTGAGTAGCAGATTTTTCATTTCGGTTGCGGGTCAGACTGAGCGAGGGGAACGTGGCTTCAAAGCGAAAAAGGGTTGCCTCCCGGCTGGCTTCGCGTAAAGCCGCAGCGATGCAGGACGGCCAGACGGAATTTCCGCGAGCTCCGATTTTCCTCGCCGGCCCCACCGCCGTCGGGAAGAGCGCCGTCGCGCTGGCGCTGGCCGAGCGCATCGGCGGGGAGATCATTTCGGTGGACTCCATGCAGGTTTATTGCGGGCTGGACTTGGGCACGGCCAAGCCTTCGCCCGCCGAGCGCGCCCGCGTGCCGCATCATCTCGTGGATGTGGTGGAACTGACGGAAGCGTTCGACGCCGCCAAGTTCCTCCGGCTGGCGGCGCTGGCGGTGAAGGACATACAGGCCCGTGGCCGGGTGCCGATCTTCTGCGGTGGAACGGGCCTCTACTTCAAGGCCTGGCTCTCCGGGTTGGGCGAAGCTCCGCCCGCCGACCCGCAAGTGCGGGCTGAACTCGAAGCAGTGCCGTTGCCCGACTTGCTGATCGAACTGTCGCGGCGTGACCCGGTGACATACGAACGAATCGACCGGCAGAACCCCCGTCGTGTCATTCGCGCGCTGGAGGTCATCCGGCTTACCGGCCAGCCTTACTCCGCTCAACGCGCCACCTGGCCCTCGGCCCTCGGCCCTCGACCCTCGACCTTGGTCACAGGCTTCACCCGTGAACCGGCCGATCTCCGCCGCCGCATCGAAACGCGCGTTGATGGCATGTTCGCTGGCGGTCTCGTGGAAGAAACCCGACGGCTGCTGGCCCGGGGCTTGGCGCAGAATCCGACTGCAATGCAAGCGCTGGGCTACCGGCAAGTCGTCGAGCACTTGCGCGGCGAGCGCGGGCTGGCGGAGACCGTGGCGCTCGTGAAGACCAAGACCTGGCAGTTCGCCCGGCGGCAAGGCACCTGGTTTCGGCGGCAATTGCCGGTGAAGTGGCTTTCACTCTCGGCCGACACGCCGGTGGATCAGGTGGTGGCGGAATTGGCCCGCGAATGCGGTGACGCACCCGATCGGTGATCTTTCGCTGGTGCTGGCAATGCGATTGACCGCGGGGGCTTCACTGGTGAGATCGCCGATTTGGACACCCCCCGCATGCCAAACCCCCGCGTTGTCAGCCACACCTCCGCAGTGGCACACTCTGCCCGTGGCTGCTGAAAAAATCCGCGTCGCCGTCATCGGCACTGGCTCGTTGGGCAAAGAACACGCCCGGCTCTACGCCGAACTCGCTCGCACCGGTGCAGTGGATTTCACCGGCGTCTTCGACGCGAATCCCGAGGCCGCGCGCAAGCACGCGGCTGCGCACGGCACGCGGGCCTTCACTTCCATTGCCGAGGCTGCTGCTGCAAGCGACGCGTTGAGCATCGTCACGCCCACCACGGCGCACTTCGACATCGCCAAGGCGCTGCTGGAGCAAGGCCGGCACGTGCTCGTCGAGAAGCCGATGACCGAGCGCTCCGACCAAGCGGCGGAGCTGGTGCGGCTCGCGCACGAGCGCAAGCTGGTGCTGCAAGTGGGCCACGTCGAGCGCTTCAACCCGGTCTTCAGCTACCTCGAAACGGCCGCGCCCGAGCCGCGCTTCATCGAGTGCCACCGCCTCTCGCCCTTCCCCGCGCGCAGCACGGACATCGGCGTGGTGCTCGACCTGATGATTCACGACCTCGACGTGGTGCTGGCTTTCGTGAAGTCGCCGGTCGTGAGCGTGGACGCCGTCGGTATTCCCGTGTTGAGCAAGAGTGAAGATATCGCGAACGCGCGGCTGCGCTTCGCCAACGGCTGCGTGGCGAATCTCACCGCCAGCCGCATCAGCCCCGAGCGGCTGCGGAAAATACGCGTCTTCAGCGGCGGCGCGCAGCCCAGCTACATCTCGCTGGATTACCGCGAGCAGAAGGGCTTCATCTACCGCCTCGCCGGGGATGACGCGGAGAAAAGTTCGCTGCTCAAGATGCTTTTGTCCGCGAACGACTCGGCCATCGTGAGCGAGTTTGCCGGGAAGAAAATCGTGCGCGAGCCGGTGCCCATCGCGAAAGACGAGCCGCTCAAGCTGGAGCTGGCGCACTTCGTCGAGTGCGTGCGCGAGCGCCGCACGCCGAAGGTCAGCGGCGAGTCGGCGAAGCACGCGCTGGATGTGGCGTTTGAGATTACGAGGCAGATTCAGGCGGCCTCAACCACAGAGGCGCAGAGGACACAGAGATGAATCTCTTCCTCTGTGCTCTCTGTGTCTCTGTGGTTCATGAGTGAGTCACCATCAATCAGAGCCGTCGTGGTCGGCGGCGGAGCAGCCGGGTTTTTCGGAGCCATCACGTGCGCGGAGGCTTTGCGCGGGCGCGGCTCCGTCACTATTTTGGAGCGCGGGGCGAATGTCTTGCAGAAGGTGAAAATCTCTGGCGGCGGGCGGTGCAACGTGACGCACTCTTGCTTCGTGCCCAAGGATCTGGCGAAGCGCTATCCGCGCGGCGGCCAGGCGCTCATCGGGGCGTTTCATCGGTTTCAGGCGGAGGACACGGTGAAGTGGTTCGAGGCGCGCGGGGTGGTGCTGAAGACTGAGGCGGACGGGCGAATGTTCCCCACCACGGACCAGTCGCAGACCATCATCAACTGCCTGACGAACGCAGCGCGGGCGGCGGGAGTGGAGTTGAGAACGGGCTGTGGAGTGGAGCGAGTGGAGCGAAGGAGTGAGGGCGGGTTCAGACTTTATATGTCTGCCGGCTCAAGTGCCCCCTCACCCCGGCCCTCTCCCCCGATGGGATCGAGCCAGAAGTCAGCGATTTCTGGCGCGAGCTTGGATTGCGATGTCCTGCTGCTGGCCACGGGCGGGGCGAAGGCCGGGGATTCTTTGGCGGCTTCGCTGGGGCACACGATTGAGCCACCGGTGCCCTCGCTGTTCACGTTTCACATCGCGGACAAACGGCTGGAAGGCTTGTCCGGCCTCGCGGTGGAGCGCGCGACAGTGAGCGTGTTGGGGACGAAGTTGAAGGAAACCGGGCCGGTGCTCATCACGCACTGGGGCTTGAGCGGCCCCGGGATTTTGCGGCTGTCGGCGTGGGGGGCACGCGAGTTGGCGGCGGTGAATTACCAGTTCAAGCTGCGCGTTAACTGGCTGCCGGACCACCACTTCGACAGCGTCATCGCGCTCGCACAGGCTCAGCGCGGGCTGACGGGCGCGCGGCAGGTGCAGAACGTTCCACTGGCGGGCTTGCCGTCGCGGCTGTGGGAGCGGCTCGTGGCGACCGCAGGCATCGCGCCGCAGACGCAGTGGGCGGGGTTGAACAAGGCGCAGACGCACACACTGGCGCGGCTGCTGGTGGAGTCGGAGTTCACGGTCACTGGCAAGAGCATGAACAAGGAGGAGTTCGTGACGTGTGGCGGCGTGCGGTTGAGTGAGGTGGACTTCAAGACGATGGAAAGCCGCGTGTGCCCCGGCTTGTTTTTCGCGGGCGAACTGCTGGACATTGATGGCATCACGGGTGGCTTCAACTTCCAAGCCGCGTGGACGACCGGCTGGCTGGCTGGCAACGCAATGGCGGGGCGCCTTTCACCAAAACAAGTCTAAGCCATGGCCGAGACGAAAATCATGGTAATTGCCGGCGAGCCGAGCGGCGACGCGCTGGCGGCGGAGCTGGTGCAGGCGTTGCGCGCGGAGGCGGAGTTTCACTCGCATCCATCGAAGCCGGTGCTGCGTTTCTTCGGCGCGGGCGGGCCGAAGCTGGAGGCAGCGGGCATGGAGCTGGCGGTGGACCTGACGCGGCACGCGGTGATCGGCTTGTGGGAGGTGATCAAGAACTACGGCAAGTTCCGGCGCGTTTTCCACGAACTGCTCGACCTCGCGGAGGAACGCCGGCCGGCGCTGTTGGTGTGCGTGGATTTTTCCGGCTTCAACCGGCGATTCGCCCAGGCCGTGCGCAAACGCGCTGCGCGCAGCGGGGGCAAGTGGCGCCCGCGCATCGTGCAATACGTCTCGCCGCAGGTCTGGGCCTCACGTCCGGGCCGCGCAAAAAAAATGGCCGCCGCGTATGACCTCTTGCTCACCATCTTTCCGTTCGAGAAGGCTTGGTATGCGCAGCGCGCACCCGGCCTGAAGGTGGAATTCGTCGGGCATCCGATGTTCGACCGCTTCCGCAAATACTCGTTCGCGCCGCAGCACTATCAGTTGCCGGCCTGGGCGCGGGCGAAAAATCCTGATGCGCCGCTGGTGGTGCTACTGCCCGGCAGTCGCAAGAGCGAAATTCAACGGCATCTGCCCGTGTTGCTGGAAGCCTTGGCGCGGCTTCAGCAGAAGCACGCCGGCGGGGTTAATTACCGGATCGTCCTGCCGCGGGAGTTGCCGACCGGCACGCTGTTGAAGTGGTTCGGCGGTGCGTTGCCGCCCAACATTTTTTTTCAGAGCGGCGGCCTGGCCGAGGCGTTGCGGGAGGCGACGCTTGCCATCGCCTCGACGGGCACGGTCACGATGGAGTGCGCCTACTTCCGTGTGCCCACCATCGCGCTCTACAAGACCTCGTGGAGCACCTACCAGATCGGCAAGCGCATCGTCACGGTGAAGCACCTTGCGATGCCCAACATTCTCGCCGACGAGGCGGTGTTTCCCGAATTTGTGCAAGAAGCGGCGACCGGAAACAATCTTGCCACGGCGGCTTTGGGTTTGTTGCAGAACGAAGCCCGGCGAAAAGAAATCCAAGGAAAGCTCGACGCAATCATCGCAGGCCTCGGCTCCTCGGGGTCAAATGTCCGGGCGGCACAGGCCATCTGGCAGTTGCTGGACCCGGCTCCAGCGCGCTGAACGCCTGCGGTCAGCTTGGGTTGGTGGGGGTGAATGCGGCGATGCGCTGCTTGGCCTCGATCATCTGTTCCGCCGTGAGCGCGCCGGTGATTTTGTCGCGTTCGATGGCCGCCTCGCGGCTGCCGGCGTTCGCGGCGATGGAGAACCAGCGGTAGGCCCGCGCAAGGTCCACTGCTGTGCCCTTGCCTTCGAGGTAACAGCGGCCCAGTTGCAACTGGGCTGGGATGTGGCCCTGATCGGCGGCGGCGCGAAACCACTTCACGCCCTCGACTGGGTTGGCCGTCACGCCCTGGCCGGTGAGATGTTTCCGACCCAGTTCAAATTGTGAGGGTGCGTGCGATTGGTCCGCCGCCTTTGACAACCAAGCTGCCGCCTCAACCAGATTCTCGGCTACGCCCTTGCCCTCGGAATGCAACTGCGCGAGGTAGAACATGGCGTCGAGATTTCCCTGTTCTGCCGCCGATCGATACCACTTGGCCACTTCGCGGAATTCCGCCTTGCGCTGCGCCGTCTTGTGCAGGGCGCGCGCGAGTCGGTGCATGGCGTTGATCTCGCCCTTCTCCGCCGCTTTGTGCAGCCACTTGATCGCGCGGGCGTTGTCCTGCGGCAAACCCTCGCCACGATAATACGCCATGCCCAGGCTGTATTCTGCATCGGGATAACCCTGCTCCGCCGCGAGCCGAAACCAACGTGCCGCCTCTTCGAAGTCTTTGGTCAGGCCTTCGCCCTTGCGATAGCTCAAACCGAGATTGTTCTGCGCCGCTGCGTGGCCCTGCTCGGCGGCCTTCCGATACCAAGTCGCTGCCTCGGCCGGATCGCGATCCACGCCGGTGCCCTCATCGTAACACAAACCCAACGCGTTTTGCGCATCGGCGTGCCCTTGCTCGGCCGCCTGCTGATACCAGCGCGCCGCTTGGACGTGGTCCTGCGTGGTGCCGTGGCCCGCGCCCAACCGGAGCGCGAGCTGGTATTGGGCTTCGGCTTCGCCCTGCTCTGCGCGCTGGCGGAGGGACACCAGTTCCTTCTCCGCCGCGTGCTGGAAAAGTTTCCCATACCACGGGGAATTCACGGGCGGGCAATCTAGAAACGCATCGTTCGGAACACAAGCAACCAATTGCCATTCATTGGCTCGCACTTGTCCGTTCCACGGGCACGGGGCGGACCCGCCGCCGCTGATACCACGCGATGCCGACGAGGTCGAAGAGGCCGCGGCCGAGCCGGTTCCACACGCCATATTTCGAGACGCCGGCGATCCGAGGCCGATGGCTCACCGGCACTTCGCGCACCCGGAATCCGCCACCAGCCACCATTATCGGCAGGAAACGATGCAACCCGTTGAAGCCAAATATCCCCTCCAACGCCGCGCGCCGAAACACACGCAGCGCGCAGCCCGTGTCGCGAAACTCTGCGCCCAGCGCCGCGCTGCGGGCGGCCCGGGCCACTCGCGAAGACGCGCGGCGCACGAATGAATCCTGGCGGTTTTGCCGCCACCCACAGGCGAAATCACATGTTCCCAGTTCTTGCAGCAAGCGCGGCAAGTCCGCCGGATTATTTTGCAAATCTCCATCCAGCGTGGCCAGCAGAGGCCGGTCGGTCTGCTGGATGCCGGTCCACAACGCCGCGCTCTGGCCCGCGTTGCGCAGGTGGCGCACCCCGCGCACCCGTGGGCTTGCGCTGGCCGCGGCACAGATATTTTTCCAAGTCTCATCGCGGCTGCCATCGTCCACGAAGACCAGTTCCCAATCGTTGGCCACGGTGGCAAAAGCCGCCGCCACCTCGCGGGCCATCGGCAGCACGTTGTCCTGTTCGTCGTAAACGGGGACGATGATGGAGATCGGTTCAGGCACGAAGACAGGGTTTGAAAATAGCGAGTAAAGTCAATGGCTTTCAACGCTTCCCAAATCGCCATGTAAGCGTGGCCCGCCAACCGGCGCGCGCCATCGCGTTCGGAAAAGTCTTCGGCTGCTGCCCCGTCAGTGACCTGGTTTCAGTTCCGGCACGCTGGTATTAGGTAGCCCGAAAATCGTGGATAATGATCACTGGGTTTTTCGGTGTTGAAACAGCTGTCCGGAGCCCCGCTGGCTGAACGCCGTCGCCTATGTTGGCACCGCAAACACTGCCTACGCGCTCTTTGCTGTCACCGCCGGGTCGTGAAAACGGCCCAGGAAGGCCCGCAGGGCTTGACGCGACTATATGCGCTGCCTGCACGACGTATGACAGCAATAGAGAAAAATGCAACGGGATGCGCTTTAGGTTTCAGGAAATTACGTGGCGATCAGGGGCGTTGATTCAGGCCAGCACACCTTCGATGACGTGGCCGTGAACGTCGGTGAGGCGGCGTTCGATGCCGTTGTGATAAAAACTCAGGCGTTCGTGGTCGAGGCCGAGCAAATGCAGCACCGTCGCGTGCAAGTCGTAGATGGTGGTGATGTCCTCGACGGCGCGGTAGCCCAGGTCATCAGTGGCCCCGTAGCTGTAGCCGCGTTTCACGCCCGCGCCCGCCAGCCATATGGTGAAGCCGTTGGGGTTGTGATCGCGTCCGCTCGCCCCTTTCTGGAACGTCGGCATGCGCCCGAACTCGGTGACGAATACAACGAGGGTGTCCGCGAGAAGGCCGCGTGATTTCAAGTCACGGAGCAGCGCGGCGCATGGCTGATCGAGTATGTTTGCGTGGCCGGGGTATTGGTTGGCGATGGTCTTGTGCCCGTCCCAGTTGCCCACGCCTTCGCCCATCGCGTAGGCCCCATTGAAGAGCTGCACGAAGCGCACGCCGCGCTCCAGCAACCGCCGCGCAAGCAGGCAGTTCCTGGCGAAACTGGCCTTGTTTTTGTTCGGATCGTTGATGCCGTAAAGCTCAAGCGTCGCCGCGCTTTCGCCGCCCGTGCCGCCGACTTCGGCGGCGGCGAGTTGCATTCGGGCGGCAAGTTCGTAGCTGGCGATCCGGGCGGAAAGCTCGGTGTCCCCGGGATGCTGGGCGAGGTGACGGTCGTTAAGCAATCGCGCAAAGTCTCGCGTTGCACGGTCGGCAGCCTCGCTGATTGACTCAGGGCGCTGGAGATTGGCGATGGGTTTGTCAGCGTTGAACGGAGTGCCTTGATAGGCGGCCGGGAGAAAAGCCGAGGCCCACTGGCGCGTGCTGATCTGCGGCACACCGCGCGGATCAGGAATAGCGACGTAAGCCGGAAGATTCTGTGTTTCGCTGCCTAACGCGTAGCTTACCCACGCGCCCATGCTGGGAAAGCCATCGAGAATGTAGCCGGTGCTCATCTGGCTCTCGGCGGGTCCGTGGGTGTTGGACTTGCCGGTCATCGAGTGGATGAAGCACAGCTCGTCGGCCAGCGCGCCGAGGTGCGGGAGCAATTCGCTGGTCGGCTTGCCTGACTGACCACGCGGCTTAAAGTTCCATAGCGGCTTGATGAGGTTGCCGTTCTCACCTTGGAAAGTGACCAGCTTGTCCTGTCCGGGCATTGGTGTGTCGTGCCGTTTCACCAATTCGGGCTTGAAATCAAAAGTATCCACATGGCTCAACGCGCCGGTGCAGAACACCATCAGGACGCGCTGCGCCTGCGCGTTGAAATGTGGTGGGCGCGGAGCGTAAGGGCGGGCCGGATCGATCGCCGGGCGGACTGGCGACCGATCTGCCCCCAGCAGGCCCGCCTCTCCCAGCAACGACGCCAAGGCCACACCGCCCAACCCCATCCCGCCGAGGTTGAGGAATTCTCTCCGATCCAATGCCATGTTTGGAATTTTTGCTCGTGGGTTCATGAGAATAAACAGCCTTAAAATAGGGCTTGCAGTGAGTATGGCATCGATGCCATA
>RFVF01000138.1 GCA_009922615.1 Pseudomonadota bacterium | reverse complement strand
GGACTTGGCGCTGGGGAAGCAGCCTCGCTTGACTTGGCGGCGGCTCTGTCGAAGGCTCCCGGGCGGATGAAGCAGCCGGATAACATTCTCAAGCACGTTGCCATCGTCGGGGTCATGGCGCTGGTGGGTTACGTGGGGCTATATGCGTTGGACATGCACTTGCGGGCGCGCAAGGGGCCGTGGGAGGTGACGTTCGCGACGGAGACAAATGGGACGCCGTATCTGGTGGTGAATCAGCCGACGCTCGGGGTGCGGGAGGTGAAGGTGCGTTTCCCGGGCGAGCAGAGTCCGCTGACGAATGCGCCGGTGACGGTGCGGTTTGCGGAGCCGGGGTTGAAGCCGGGCTTCGGTGAGGTGCGGTTTCAGGATGCGACGTATCTGCCGGGCACGGTGACGTTGCTGGCGTTCAATCATGAGATCGAGTTCATCCAGCGGGGGCTGGTGCTGGACCGGCAGGAGCGGGCGTGGCAGCCGGGGCTGACAACGGATCTCACGCCGACGAATCAAGCGCCGCCGGTGCGCACGCCGGGGCGGAAGCGGAATTACTGAGCGGGCGGGTTTTTACTTCTTCGCCGGGAGCAGCATCTCCATGGCCTTGTCGAGCTGGGGGTCGCGCTGGGCGAGCCAGTCTTCGGGGGTGAGCCAGAGGCGCACGTCGGGTTGCTCGCCGTTGTTCTCCATGTTGGTGCCGTCCATGCGGAAGACGCCGCCTTGGGGCATGCGCGCGCCGGTGCCATCGGTCAGGCGCATGGCCCACGTCCAGATGACGTAGCCGGGGGTGGGCATGCCGACGATCCGGGCGATGCCGCGCTGGCGCATGGCGTAGGGGAACATCTCGCCGTTGGAGTAGCTGTGCTCGTTCATGAGCACGATGACGGGCTTTTCCCAGGCGCGGTTGGGCGCGGCCTCGGGCCCCTCGTCGCGCGGGCGATACCAGCCGTGTTGCTTGCGCTCCAGCCAGTTGATGAGGGTGTCGGAGATGTTGCCGCCGCGGTTGAAGCGCACGTCGATGATCATGCCCTGTTTGCCGCTCATGTATTCGTAGGCTTCGCGTTCGAAGCGGGTCTGGTTTTCGCCGCCCATGGCGCTGATGTGCAGGTAGCCGAGCTTGCCGCCGCTGGCGGTCTCGACGTATTTGCGCAGGCGCTCGATGCGATTTTGGTATTGCAGGTTGTCCCAGTCGGCGGCGGTGAGGACTTTGTATTTCACTTTCCGTGCGCCGTCCTTCTTGGGCTCCTTGTTGACGAGGAACTCGAACTCGCGGTCCTGCCGGTCGTTGATGAGTTGGTAGAGTTTCTCGTTGAGGGAAACGTCCTGGCCGTTGATGGCGAGGACGTAGTCGCCGGGCTTGATCTCCGTCAATTTATAGGAACCGGGCGCGCCCACGGGCACGTCAGCGACGCGGATGCCGGGGCCAGCGTGCCGGTAATCGAACGTGAAGCCGAGGTGCGGCGTGACCGGCTCAGGCACGCCGGAAGCGGCGGCGGTGACTTCGCTGTGCGAGGCTTCGAGTTCGCCGATCATCATGCCCAGCACCGTGGAGAAGTCGTCATGGGTTTCGACGGCGTCGAGCATTGGCTCGTAGCGCTTGCGGATGGCCTCCCAGTCGCGGCCGTGGAAGTTGGGATCGTAGAAGTTGTGGTGGTAGCTGCGCCAGAATTGGGTGAAGGCGGCCTTGCGCTCGGCTTTCACATCGCGCTCGAAGTCGGCGCTGAAGGTGATTTTCTCCGGGCCTTTCTGGTCCCCGAGCTTGAACTTCCACGCGACCGAATCCTGGATGAAGAGGGCGTTCTTGCTCTCGCTCAAGATCCGCAACTGGCTCTTGCCGCCGCCGCTGGTATGGCGCTTCGTTTCCTTGCCGTCATAGCTCACGGTCCACACGTCGCCCTCGGACATGAAGGCAATGGTGCCATCCGCCGTGACGTTCAGATCAGCCGCAGGATTTTGCGCCGAGAGTTTGCGGATGCGCCGCTGGATGTCGGTGAAATCGATCTCGACCTTCACCTTGTCCTTGGGCTTTTCGAACTTGAGGTCCGTGTCGGCCATGCGCGCGGTCTCGGGCTGAAGCGGCAGGACGTAGAGGCCGTTGCCATCGCGGTCGCTCTGGAAGAAGAGATACTTGCCGTCCGGCGACCACGTGGGCTGGCTATGATGGGCATTGAGCCGCGTGACGTTGCGCGCCTCGCCGCCGACCGAGGGGACGATCCAGATGTTCCAGGCGCGGCTCTCACCCTTGCGCGTGTAAGCGATCCATTGCATGTCCGGCGACCACGCGAAGTCGCCGCCGCCGGAAACCTGCCAGTGCGTGCCCGGCACGTGGACGACGCGCTTCACGGCTCCATCAGCGAGATGCAGCGTGAACAGCCCGCCCTCCCGGCCGGCGACCCAGAATGCCAAATGATGGCCGTCGGGGCAGAGCGAAAGGTGCGTGACATCCTCGTCGCGTTGCCAGAGCGGCTTCACGGCGAGCGTGGCGACATCCATTTCGTAGATGCGCGTGTTGAACTCGCGGTCACTGGTAAAATAGAGCTTCTTTCCGTCGCGTGCCCAGATGAAGTCCGAGTCGTCGCCGACCCAGTCGGTCAAGCGGCGCGCGAACTCCTCGCTGCGTCCGGCCACGCCTTTTGTCTTCTCGGTCGCGACCGTCCAGATGTCGCCGCGGAGGCCGAAGGCCAGCGTCCTGCCGTCAGGTGACAACTCGGCTTCGGTTACACCAGAGGTCAACTTCTCGCGCCGACGCGTGGTTTGCTTTTCATCGGCACTGACGACAAGTTTGATTTTCGTCGGCGTCTTGGAGCCGCTCTTGAGCAGCCAAAGGTCGGGACCATACTCGAAAGCGATGTCGCCAGACTTGCCGGCCACGCTGGGCCAACGCACGGCCCCGCCAGAGAACTGTGTGAGTTGCTTGCCTTTGCCATCGAGGTCGTAGGCCCAGAGGTTTGGCGTGCGCGCGGGCGTATCGGTGATCTTGGGGATCGGCTCGTTCAGTTTGCTGGCGGAGGGAGTGACTTCGCCGACACTGACGGAGAGGAGATGCTTGCCGTCCGGCAGGAACTGCGTCCAGAGATGCTGGCGCTCGTCATTGGTGAGCGGCTTGCGTCGGCCATCTGCGACGTTGATCGTCCAAATCTGCGCCGCTGCCGAGCCGATATAGCGCGGGCGGGTCCAGGGGAAACCATAGCGGCCATAGACGACCGTCTTGCCGTCGGGCGAATAGGCCGGGTAGTTCAACGCCGCGTAGTCTTCGCACAGCCGCGTGGTGGTGAGCGTTTTCAGCTCCACGGCATACAACCCGTAGTTCGGTGCCTCACGGCGCGCAGCAAAGAGGATTTGTTTGCCATCGGGACTCCAGCCTCCGGGCAGCTCCGGACCGGCGTGCCATGTGATCTGTTGCGCTGGTCCGCCGTCTGCGGGAGCAACGAAGATATCCCAGCCACCGTTGCGTTTGCTGGCGAAGGCGATCCACTGGCCGTCGGGCGAGAACACGGGATAAGCATCCGACTCGACGTGCGAGGTTAGCGCGGTTGCGCGGCCGCCTTCACTCGATGCAACCCACACGTCGCCGCGATAGACGAAAGCGAGACGTTTGCCGTTGGGACTGAGCGAGGGCTGACGTGCGCCGACGACGGGCTGGGGCACGGGGAGCGTGAGTTGAGCGGTCGCCGGAAAGAGAGTGGCGAGCAGCGCAGCGCAGGCGGGCAGGGCGCGGATTTTCATGGATTGAAAAATATGCGACGGACACTAAGCGGACGGCGATGCGGGGGGAAGCTTCAGTTGCGGCTGATGCGTCAGGCTTCCAGCAACCGCTGCACCATCCACACGATGCCGGCGAGGGCGATCAGCAGGCAGAGCGGGCGGCGGACCCACGGGCCATACCACGACCGGTGCTCACACCATTTCGTCGCGCCGAAGGCGAGGGCGATCACGGCGAGCTGGCCGAGTTCCACGCCGACGTTGAACGAGATCAACGCCAGGCCGATTTGCTCGCGAGGCAAACCCACTTCACTGAGCACGCCTGCAAAGCCCATGCCGTGAATCAGCCCGAAGCCAAACACGCATGCCCAGCGCCACGGAGAGACGTCCTGCCGAAACAAATTCTCAATTGCCACGACGGCGATGGACAACGCGATGATTGGTTCCACCACGCGTCCCGGCAGCGCGAAGATGCCCAGCACCGCCAGCGCGAGGGTGATCGAATGCGCAAGGGTGAATGCCGTTACTTGCCAGAGCAGCGGCTTAAGCTTCGGACTGAGGAGGAAGAGACCGAGCACGAAGAGAATGTGGTCGAGGCCCTTGGGCAGGATGTGCGTGAAGCCGAGTTCGATGAACTGCGCGACCGAGTTGCCGCTGACCGGTGCGGGGGAAGCACCTTGGTTCTCCGATGGACCGGGCGCGGGCTTCGCATCGCGGGTGTCCTCCTGAAACGCCTCGAGATCGATGACCATGGCTTGCCGGGCTTGGACGAGTTGCAGCACAGGCGGGATGTCCTTGCCGCGATGGAAAAGCACTTCAAACAATGCCGCGAAACCGGTGGTGTCGAAGAGCGACAAGGACAATTCGAGCTGCTTCGCTTTCGCCGGGATTTCCCAACGGAGCGTGAGCGGCAGCGGGGCAGGGGTGATCTCGCCGGGGCGTTCCTCGGTGGTGAGCTTGAGTTGCGCGGGCGGCCAGTTTGAGAGCACGCCGCGCGCGGGAGCGTTGGTGTCGAGCGCGAAGCGGACACGCGACTGCACGTAGTCCGCGATGCGCGGGGCTAGTGAGCGCACCTCGGCTTCAGTCATCTGCACCACCGTGTCGTTTGTGCGCGCGTGGAGAAACTGGAGTAGGTCGGGCTGGTTGAGTTGAAACGTGAGCGTGAGCGAATTCGTCGTGAGCAACGCGTCCACGCGCGTGAGGGAGGCGGTATGGGCCAGACTGGTTTGCGCCCAGCACAACCAGCCGGCCAGCAGCAGCCACAACGAGCGTCGATTGAAAGCCATCAAGCGCGCGATGCTGGACAATCGTCCGTTACGGCGCAACCCGCTTCGGGGGCACGTAGAGAACTTCATTCGCTGCGCGTCACCCGATACGACTCTCGCCTCGTATCAAACAACTCCGGCTTCAGCTTCGTGCCCAAGCCCGGGCCTTCCGGCGGCAGCGCGAAGCCTTGCTCGATGACCACGTTGGTCTCGATGAGCGAGCTGTAGAAGGTGCGGATGTGGGCGCGGACACTCTCTTGAAAAGTCACGTTCGGCACCGCCGTCGCGACGTGCAGGCCGGCGAAGAGCGTCAGCGGGCCGGTGCAGTCGTGCATGGTCGCCGGCACGTTGTAAGTCTTCGCGAACTCCGCCAGCCGGCGCGTCTCGCTGATGCCGCCCACCCACGTCGGGTCAATCATCACGTAGTCCACCGCGCGCCGCTCTAGCACGAGGCGGTAATCCTCGCGGCTTGTGAGCATCTCGCTCACGGCGATGGGCAGCCGCGCCTTGTCGCGAAAGTCGGCGAGCGTGTCGGCATTGTCCACGCGCATCACATCCTCGAGCCAGAGCGGGCGCAGGTCGCGCATGGCCTCGGCGATGCGCAGCGCGGCGGGCAATTGGAAAAAGCCGTGGCCGTCGAGGAGGATTTCGATTTTGTCGCCCACCCGCTTGCGCACTTCCTCCATTGGCTTCACGCAGGCTTTCACGGCGGACCACGGGAGGAAGTTTCCGCCGTGCTCGTGGAACGCGCGGTCGAATGTCCAGAACTTCATCGCGCAATAGCCTTCGGCCACGAGTTCCTCGGCGAGATCGCCGGCGGCGTAGTTCGAGGCCCAGTTGTCTTCGAGCGGGCCGAGCTTGCCGACGTCGCCGTGGCCGGGCCAGCCCTGGTCGCGGCCCGCACCGAGCCGGCGGCCGTAGGTCGGGCCGCCGGAGCTGTTGTAAACGCGGACCTTGTCGCGCGCCTTGCCGCCGAGGAGCTGCCAGACGGGCTTGCCGCAGACTTGGCCGAGGATGTCCCACAGCGCGAGGTCAATGGCGCTGATCGCGCGCAGCTCGGTGCCGCGCGAGCCGAACGCGCTCGCTCGCTCATAGAGGAAGCGCCAATGGTTCTCGATGGAAAGCGGGTCCGCGCCGAGCAGGCGGCGGCCCATCCAGTCGTGGATCATCGCCGCGACGGCGTGCGGCACGTAGTAAGTCTCGCCGTGGCCGATGACGCCCGCATCAGTGTGGATGCGCAGCAGCAGCAAGCCCGGCATGATGTCGTCGGGGATGACCGTCTCGATGGCCGTAATCTTGAGGCCCGAACTGTTCGGCACGGGTTTGGGGGCAGGGGAGATGGTTTTCGTCGCGGGCTTGGCACTGGCGGATTTCTTCATGCAGATGAGCAATTCACGCCAGACCACGGCGCTTACGCAAGCCCGAACAGGAACCGTGGTGATCTCCCCTCCACGAGCCGCTAGCGGACGTGAGACTGCATTTCTCGGAGACTGAGAATGTAGGCCGCGATGTCCCAACGCTGCTCCTCGGTGAGTGCCCGGTCAAAGCTCGCCATCGGCGTGCCGCTCAAGCCGGTGCTGAGAATCCGAAAAATGTCCCCGGGGCCTTCGCCGCACCGCAGCAGGGGCGAGAGCAGGTCCGCTGGCTTCACCGCGTGGCCCCAACTGTCCTTGAGTCCCTGCGCGGCCGGGCCGGTCCCATCGCCCTTGGCTCCGTGGCAGGCGGCGCAAGCCACTGTGAAGAGGGCACGCCCGCTGTCCAAGTGCGTCCGCCGCTCCCCGTTCCGGCCCAGCCACGCGGGCCCGTGCGGAAAGGCAATCGCTTCGGCGTAGTTCTCTTGGTTCCGCCAGCGCCGTGAGAACGACTTCACATAGGCGATCACCGCGTCCAGTTCTTCAGCGCGTAAGGTGTTGAATGCTCCCATCGCTGTTCCGCTGAGGCCGCCCTTGATCGTGCGCCGCAGGTCATCGTCCGTGGGGAGCTTGTCGTATGGGGTGCTCCGAAATTTGAACCACCCTTCTCGAAACGACCGCGGCTTGATGGGCAGATCCTTTGCCATTTCGCCGTTTCCGTCACCGCGCTCGCCATGGCAGACGATGCAGTTCCTCTGGAATACATCGCGCCCGAAGAGATACATCTCGAAGCTGATCTGTCCGGGCTTTACCAGATCCCCACCGTGCACGAACGCCAGCGGCGCGAGCAGCAGGGAGGTGAGGAGGGTAAGTTTCATGTTCGTGATTCGCAGTTTTCCCTTTTCGTCTCGTCGTCTCGCTGGGAAATAAAGAACCAAGAACGCGCGGCATCAATACTTCGGGAAGATCGCCGGGGACGGGAAGCGTTCTTCGAGGTTGGCCCCGTCGTTGAGGTATTCTTCTCGCGGCACCTGGACTTGGGGCCAACTGGTGGGCCGGACGCGGACGGTCCGGCCGGGGCGGATGCCTTCGATGACGAGGTCTGTCTCAAATCGAATTTGAATGCCGCTGCTGCCCAAGGGGGGCGTTCCGGGCGACTTCGTGACCTCCAAGATGGACCCGCGGGAGCACATGTGGGCGGGGCCGTAGGCGCCGTGGGTGTGCTTCAAGGTGTTCTCGACCGCGTTCATCATGGCTCCGCTGGCTTTTTGGAAATCAGCGTAGAGGGAGGCGTCCATGCCGCCGAAAAGGGTTGCAGTCACGGTGGCGCGGCCGAACTTGCCATACTCGACGGCGTCAACCCACGCGGGCATCCAGCGGCTGCGGATGAAGGCCTTGTGAACTTCGGTCTGACTTTTCGCGGCTCGTTGCATGGAGGTGTCATCCAGCCAGATGTCGGAGATGTGAAAGCGGGTGAAGACGCCGTCGGGCGTGGGCTTCCATGTGATGCCGAGCAGGACGGCCTGACTGCCGAGCGACTTCTTTCCCTCAGTGGGCCACGCGCTTTCGGCGATCAAGTCCGCGATTTCGAGCTGTTCGCGACCGCGCCAGATGCGGGTGGCAGCGTCGAAAGTCAGCTTTTCTTCGGTCGCCTTGCCGTCGCCACCTTGCTTCGGCTCGCGGGTGGCGATGATCATGCCCGCGAGGTTCTTGAGGTCCACTTCCTTCAGCTTCCAGACCAAGCCCTCCCGCTGGCAGTGGCTGGGCTCGTCTTCGAGGAGGAGGACATGGTTCTCGGCGGGCGCGATTCCGCCGCCACCGGAATAGTTTGCGGGCCGGCTCTTGTTGTCCACCGGCAGCACTGGCACGGCGGAGAGTTTCGGGTCGGGCGGGAGAAAAGCCCGGACGTGCAGCACCGTGCCTAGCGGAATGTCCCGTAGATCCGCCGGCGCGCCGTGATAGCGGACGATGGCGTAGGGCATCTCTATATTTTGCGGTCAATTCTATTATTGATGATAGCGCTGGTATATTGTGGAGTGATTCCATATATCGCTGCGATATCTTTGACCTTTTTGCCAGCAGCGGCAGCGCACAACCCCACTGTCTCTACACCTGGATTCTCTGCGAGACAGCGCTCGTAGGCTGTAGGAGGCAGCCGCTCCTCAATTTTGATTGGGGGCATGAAACCGGAACGCGACGGTGGGTCTTCCTTTTTGTCAGTAATTTGCCACGGCACAACGACAACGGTGGGGCGAGGGATATGTGTGGGGCTCGGATTAGTCCGGCCATATTTCAGGGTGCTCCTTGAGACAATGTTGGGCATCTTAGTGGATACGGCCAAAATTGGGCTGTCAAGTTTGGGGTAAAGTCAGGGGAACCTTGCGGATACGCTGATTTAAAATACGAGATCTGCACTACCACGGGAGAAGCTCACAGAAGCATTGTAAATATATGCGACGTGGAGCGTGTAGGTATCAGTTCCGCTAGTGGGAGCCGGAGCAGACACCGTCA
>RFVF01000137.1 GCA_009922615.1 Pseudomonadota bacterium | reverse complement strand
AGCCAGTGGCGCGGCTTGTATTTGATGTCACCGGCGATGAATTGGGCCATCCACTCCGGCTTTAACTTGCCGCCCAGCTTCTCGAAGCTCGTGAACCCATCGAGCTGCCCGTGGCAACCCGTGCAGTTCAGGATGCGGGCCTGGCGCTCCGCAAACTCGACCGGCACATGGCGCTTGAGCGACGCGCGATCCGTCGCGGCGAAAGCCTGCAAGGCCTCCCGCTCGGCCTTGGTGACGGGGAAGTGCGGACCCTTACCCGTCGGAGCCTCGGCCAAGCAACCGCCCGTCCACGTGGCGGCGGCAAGTTCGGCGAGAGGCTTTGTCTTGAACTGGTTCTCCAGCTTGAGCGTGTGACAATTCAGGCAGCCCTTGGTCTGCACGAGCTGCTTGCCGCGCGCGAGGACGGCGGGATCGGTAGGCGCACCGGGTTGCTTGGCCATCGGGGCGATGGAGGAGAGGAAGCCGGCGAGCTGCTCGGCCTCGTTGTCCTTGAGGTTGAACTTTGCCATGCGCGTCCACGTGTAGTTCGCGCCGGGATTCTTGAGGAACGCGACCAAAGCAGCGGGCGGGAACTTGAGGTTGACGTGGGTGAGATTGAGCTTCTTCTCATCCGTGTCGCCGATGTCCGGGACGTTGTGACAGCCGGTGCAGTGCAGTGCCTCGAAGAGCTTCTTCGCGGACTCGATGCTCTCCTCGTCCCGCTTCGAATCGCCCGCCGGAGCCGCGCCTGTCTGCGACGCCAGGAACGCCGCGATGGCCTCGGCGTCTGCCTGCGCCGTGGGACCGTGCAGCAGCTTTGGCATCTGGGCATTCGCACGCTGGGCCTTGGGATCGATAATCCAGTTCGCCATCCAGCCGTAATGCCGGCGGGAGCCGATGCCCTCGAAACTCGGCGCGTCCATCGTCAGTTCCAGCGCCCCGCCGGCCTCCGTGGTGTGGCACTTCACGCAGCGGCCCTCGAAGAATGTCTCGCGCCCGAGCCGCAACTTGTTCTGCTGCGCCAGCAGCTCGTTGCCAACAGCGCGGTTGAGCATCCCCAGGTTGACCGGTTCCCAGAGAAAGCCCTTCTCGGACCAGAACAGCTTGAGCATCGCGTCGCCGCTGGCTGGGCTGGTGTAGGTGACTTTAAGCGCGTTATTACCCTTGCTGAGGCGGACGGGCTTGGTGGGATCGCTGGCATTCTTGCCGTCGCCGGTGAACTCGATGATTGTGTTCGTGCCCAGCTCGACCTTCACCGCTCCGTTGGCCTCGACGCGGAAGAGAAAATCCCCGCGCAAGTCCGCCGTGATAAAGCCGTTCCAAACGGCCGTGAATTTGCCCGTGCCGAGGAACGGCGTGGGCGGCTGCCCAGCCGGCACATAAAGCCAGACGTTCGGCGCGGCGACTGTGTCACTGGCCGTGCCGACAGTGTATGTCACCACCAGTCCCGGCTCGGTTTTCACGGTCTGGGCAAAGCCGAACACCGCGAGAAATGCGACGGCCAATAAGCTGCGGAAAATGCGTTGTGTCATTGTCAAAAGCGTTCGCACGGGCGAAAGGCTCGGAGGGTTGTAGCGATTTTCCCGCGCGTGACAAGGCGCGACCTGCGGTGCGCAAGCGCCGACTTAAAGTAGATTGGCATAAAAACACAGCCTCTGGGGGCACCAGAGGCTGTGGCGGAGAGAATCCCAATCTATAGCGGACTTAATCCACAAAGCTCATCTCGTTCGCGAGAAGGAGCATCTGCGCATACTTCTCCCACGTGTCGAGCGGCTTTTGCTGGCCAGCATTCGGCCCAGCAAAACCCGTCGAGGAAACCCACATGGTCGAGCTCCCCCCCATTGCGCTACCCATCGGAGCCATAGCTCCAGCGGGAGCCGCAGCCGCAGCCGGAGCCGCAGCCGGGGCCATCGCCCCACCAAAGGGATTCATGGCCGGGGTAGCCGAGGCCATCGCACCAGCTCCACTCGCCCCGACCTTGAGCGTCGGAATCCAGCGGAAATCGTCACCAATCGTGTTACCCTTGCCTCCGTTATCCACGATAAAATCAATCGTGTCGCCCTTCTTCACCTCGACTTTTCCGATCTTGGTGTCCGTAGTACGGGTTTTCCCGGTGAGAGAATAATAGGCCAGTTGCCCAGTGCGGCTATGAACTATGTAGCCACCAACCCCATCGCCGAGTTGTCCCGTTTGAGAAAGCACACCATCAATCGAAAGGGTGGCGTCCACGGGCGAAGTGAAACGGCGGATGACCGCCACGTTTCCGGGTGTGCCTCCGGTAGCAGTGAGCTTGATGCCCGCAAGGCGGGCATTGGTGCCACCGTCGTAATAACCAGTGACGGCCTGGTTCATGTTGCCACGCATACCGCCCGGGCCGGACACGTAGTTTGACATCTTGAAGAAGGCCACCTGACGGGTCTTGGCGTTATATTGGCCATAGCCGTATTGCCAAGTGGGCTTTACATCACTGGTCTTCACGCCGGATTGATCCTCAAGGAACTTCATGCCAATCTTGGTCTCAAGCGGTGTGGGCAAACGCTGAAAACAGATTTCATAGAGCATTTCGATGCGTTGCTCCTCGTCCACCTTGTTCTTCACATCCTCGCGATGGACAATCCCCCGGGCCAACTCGGCAACAAAGGGACTATTCATCAGATAGAGCGCCTGCTGCGGCACCGTGGAACTGAAGCGCATGCCGACCGTAGCGTCAGGGTTGGCAAAATCAAATGTGCGGTAGAGCGAGGAAAGATTACCCCGGTCGATGTAGCCGTAAAGCGTCCGGCGATAGGGATTCTCGGGATAGCCAAGCGGGTTGGCCCCCTCAGGGGTGATTTTAACCGGCCGGCCGCCGATGGTGGGGTCCAGCTTGCCGCTGACCGCGAGCAGCGAGTCGCGGAACCCTTCAAAATCGAGCCGGCGACGATTCATCTTCCAGACATAGAGATTCGCGGGATCGTTGATCAACGCATGATATATTTATGCAGTGCCTTGACCGACCAATTATTCTCCATGACCCAAGCGGAAAGGTAATTAAGAAGCTCGGGATGCGTCGGTTCATCAGCCCGGACACCAAAGTCGGTCGGCGTGCGAACCAAAGCACCGCCGAAGTGGTTCATCCAGGCCCGATTGACGAGCACCCGTGCGGTGAGAGGGTTGCTCTTGCTGGCGATTTCCTCGGCCAGTTCGGCACGACCGCTGCCCTTGCTGAAGGGCTTGCGATTTGGGTTCAGCACCTCGATGAACTGCCGGGGAACTTCAGGCCCAGGATTGTTTGGCATGCCCTTAATCAGAACCTTGGCATTACGAGGAGTGGCGTCGCCGACAGCCATAGCCCGGGGCGGAGCGCCAGGATGCGAGGCCTCCAGCTTGTCCATCTGGTCCCCAAATGTCTGCAATTCATTGTTGCGAATCGCACCGTTGTTGAAACCAGCGATACGGTCATAGGTAAAACTGACTGGCCCATCTTTCGCGTAATACACCTGCCGCAATTGCTCAAGCGCAGGATCGGAAAGTTTCTTTAGTGCGGGATCATCATCGTCTTTCTTTTTCTTAGAGTCGACGGAGACGGCGCTGGCCCAAGCCCGGTCCGCATCCGAAAACAACTTGAAGTAGCGTTCCGCCACCATGCGCAAGCTCGAAACTGGAGTGGAGAACGTCTTGGCCACGATGGGATTCAGTCCCTTCATGGGTTCGCCATCTTTACTCATGTATTTGGCAGCAAGCTCTTTGGCTTTGATCTGGAAGTCTTTCTCGGAAACTTTATCGTCCTCCAAAAGTTTGCTGTAATCATGCCACGGAGCAAAGATGGGGTCTGTGGATTTACTGCGTCTATTCAGGTATTTCTTCCACTCGCCAGCCACCTCAAAACGGAGCTTCGTGGTCTGATTAAAGCGCTGCTGGTTGGCCCGCCCATCGAACATAAAGTTTGTGTTGCCCATGGCCGCGTAATGATTAGCCATCAGGTATTCGACCGTCTTGTTCTTAGCCTCGCTAACAAACCCGACAACCGTAGAAACGCGAAATGCTTCCTGATTCGCTTCGATCTGAGCTTTTTTCGCCAGATAATCCCGATACTGCGGCGTGTCCTCAACCTTGACAATCACCGGCTTGGCTACGGCGTCGGCGCTGCTGTCAAGCACCCCGTAGAGCGAGTAGTAGTCCTTAGTGGGAATGGGATCAAACTTGTGGTCGTGGCAACGGGCGCAATATACGGATAGGGACATGGTGCCGCGAGTGATCACGTCAATTCGGTCGTCAATACGCTCCTGCTGGTTGTTAACCCCACGGTTAAGCGTGAGAAAACCCAGCGCGGCAAGATCCTTGGTCTGGGTGCCGGGGATACAGTCCGCTGCGATCTGGTTCTTGAGGAACTTATCGTAAGGCATATCCTCGTTGATGGCATTAACGACCCAGTCACGATAGGTATAGGCATGAAGGAGCCGATTGTCGCCCATGCGACCGGCGTTGTTACCGCCGCCACGGGTGTCAGCGTATCGAGCCACATCGAGCCAGTAGCGCCCCCAGCGTTCTCCGTAATGCGGCGAGGAAAGCAGTTTGTCCAATAGTTTGGGCCAAGCGTCCTTGGACTCATCGTTGACAAAATCCTCGGCTTCCTTGACGGAAGGCGGCATGCCGAGCAGATCAAAATAGGCACGCCGAACCAGCGTCCACTTGTCCGCCACGGGCGAAGGGAACATGCCCTTCTCTTCAAGCTTGGCCAGGACGAAGAGGTCAATCTCGTTCTGAATCCAGCTCTTCAAATGCGCCTTGGGCTTGGGCAGCTCGGGCTTCACGACCGGCTGGAATCCCCAATGTTTGCGAGCCTTGGCAAGGTCCTCTTCACTCTTCAACATGGCCGCCGCTTTGCCGGTGCGGGGATCGGGGGCTCCCATGCGCACCCAATTCTCGAAATCCGCGAGGACCGAGTCCGGCACTTTATCTTTCGGCGGCATCTGCAAGTTCGGGTCAGTGAACCGCATGGCCTTGATGATCAGAGACCGATCCGGCTGGCCAGGGACAAGACCGGGGCCGGTCGTTCCGCCCTTGAGCAGGCCAGCCTTGGAGTCCAGTTGTAGCCCCCCCTTTACCTTGGCATCCTTGTCGCCGCTGTGGCACTTGTGGCAGTGCTCAATCAGTGCCGGGCGAATTTTTGCCTCGAAGAATTCGTTCTCCTCCGGAGTAAGCGGCTTATCTTGGGCGCCCACCGACGCAGCGAAGGAAGCGGCGGTGACGACGACTGCATATCTCAGCGTAGATTTCATAGGCCTGTCTTGACTGTGCTCGCCAAATTATTCCGATCTGTCCATCTGCAAACTGAAGGCCGGGCGCGTGGTGAAACACGCGCCCGGCTTGGTTTCACCGAAAGAACTCAGGCGAAGATCGACTTCACCGGCTGCGCGCCCGACACGTCGGTCAGGCGGACACGTCGGTCAGGCGGAAATCACGACCACCGGAGCGGAACGTGAGCTTCTCGGAATCAAAGCCCAACGCGTGCAGGATGGTCGAGTGGAACTCATGCACGTGGACTTTGTTCTCGACCGCCGCGCTGCCGAGCTCATCGGTGCTGCCGTAGGCCTGACCGCCCTTGACGCCACCACCGGCGAGCCACGAGGAGAACGCCTTGGCGTTGTGGGTGCGGCCGCCGGGACCATCTTCGGTAGAACTGCGACCAAACTCGGTGCTGGACGCCACGAGTGTGTCCTTGAGCAGACCGCGCTGCTTGAGATCTTGCAGGAATCCGGCGATCGGCTTGTCAATCGCTGCCGCACGCGTCTTGCCAGCGGTTGCGATGTTGGCATGCATGTCCCAGCCGCCGTTCCAGCATTGGACAAACTTGACGCCACGTTCCAGAAGCCGCCGGGCGATAATGAACTGGCGGGCCTGCGTGGCCTGACCGCGATCCATGGAGTCAGCCCCGTAGAGCTTGAGGATGTGCTCCGGCTCCTTGCTCAGGTCAAACGCCTCGGTGGCATCGGTCTGCATGCGGTAAGCCAGCTCGAAGGACTGAATGCGAGCATCCAACTGGCCTTCCGATTGGCGCTTCTGCTTGTGAATCTCGTTGATCTTACTGAGCAGATCGAGCTGCTGACGTTGTTCCGCACTGGAGCCGATGAACTGGCTCTTGATGTTCTCGATGATCTGCTCGATGCGGGTGTTCGTCGGGTCCACGTAGGTGCCTTGGAACGCACCGGGCATGAAGGCAGACTGCCAGTTGACGTTGCCGGCGCTGGGGAACCCGCCGGGGTTCATCGCCACGAAGGCCGGGAGGTTCTGGTTGTCCGAGCCAAGCCCATAGGTGACCCACGCGCCGATGGAAGGCTTCGGCAAACGGAAGTCGCCCGTGGTCATGATCTTGGTGGCTTCCTCGTGGGCCGGGACATCAGTCCACATTGAGCGGATAACGCACAGGTCATCAGCGCATTTGCTGGCGAGTTCAGGCCAAATTTCGGACATTTCCAAGCCACTCTGGCCAGACTTGGTGAATTCAAACTGCGTGGGCAGCAGCTTGCCGCGGCCGGTGGACTTGCCCTCAGCCTTGTTCAACTCAGGCTTCGGATCCCAAGTGTCAATATGCGGCTGCGCGCCGCTCTGGTAGATGTGGCACACGCGCTTGGCCGTGCCGGGATAGTGCGGTTGCTTGGGAGCAAGGAGCCCACCGGCGGCCTGACCCTTAGCTTGGTCGGCAAAAAGGGAAGCCAGCGCCAACGCGCCAAAACCCGTGCCCACGCGATTCAAGAAGTCACGTCGGGAGGGATACAACAGGGGGTTCAACTCTTGGCCAGGATGGTTGCCACAATTCCAGAACATATGCGTCAGGTTTTTTGTTACTGCGTTCGCCGATCAGACGGTGGCTTCGGAAGCCTTCTTCACTGCCCGTCTCACCCGTTCTTTTGCCGGTCCAATGGGATTCTAACAACTTTTTTCTTTTCGTATCCGTTCAAGGCTTGTTTTTTGGGCCTCCCCGTGAAAACTCACGCCGCCGCGATGAAATCTGCCCTGCTGATTGATGATGACCCCATCGTTCGCAAGGTGCTTTCCAAGGCACTTTCCACTGCTGGCTGGACGATTCACGAATCCAAGGACGGTGAGGAGGGTATCCAAGCCGCCCTACAACACCACCCCACAGCTGTCATCTGCGACCTGTTGATGCCCCGTTGCAACGGCTTCCAAGTATGCCGGGCACTACGGGAAAGGGCCGGAGAATTGACCGGCCTGAAGATCATCGTAACCACCAGCCGGGGATTCGCGACCGACCGCCTTAATGCTTTCGAGTCCGGTGCCGATCACTATCTGGTGAAGCCAGTCCTCGCTGAGGAAATTCTTAAACTCTTGGAAGGCACCGCTTCGACCACCGCCGGCCTCCCCCATTCGGCCGCTCCACCCAACCCTGCCGCCCAACTCCCCGTCGGCAACCTGCTTCGCTTCTGGGGCGTGCGCGGATCCATCCCCACCCCGGGACCCAATACCGTCTTTTATGGCGGCAACACCACCTGCGTCGAACTTCGTGCGGACAACCAACTTATCATATTGGACTCTGGCTCAGGCATCCGCCTCCTCGGCCAGCAATTGGTCGAGGAATTCAAAGAGCGTTCCTTGGAGCTGACCCTGCTTCTCACCCACACGCACTGGGATCACATCCAAGGTTTCCCCTTCTTCGCCCCAGCCTACATCGCCAATAACCAAGTCCGCATCATTGGCTACGAAGGCTACCGCAAAGGCTTGGAAAACACGCTAGCCGTCCAGATGGAAAGCAGCTACTTCCCCATCGGCCTGCGCCAACTTCCCTCCAACATCAGCTTCATCGAGCAACGTGAAATGGCATTCCACGTCGGTCCCATCCGTGCCCGCGCCATCTTCGCCAATCACCCTAGCGTCTGCGTAGGCTACCGGTTGGACACCAGCACCGGCTCTGTCGCCTTCCTCCCTGACCACGAATCCTACTCCCGCATGCGCCTGCACGCGCGGGCCGGCGGCCACCAAGGTCAGGAAACGTTCGACTACTGCCGGGCGGAAGACCAGAAGCTCGTGGAGTTCCTGCGCGACGTGGATGTGCTTGTCCTCGACTCCCAATACGACGAAACCGAATACCAAACCCACGTCGGCTGGGGCCACAGTTGTTACGAGGACAGCGTCGGCACCGCCCTGGCTGCCGGTGCCAAGCGGCTCTTCCTCTTTCATCACGACCCCGGCCACGACGATGCCCGCATCTCCCGCATGGTCGGCCACGCCCGGGAAATGGTAGCCAGCCACCAGAGCAAAATGGTCGTCGAGGCCGCCCGCGAAGGTCTGACCGTCGCCCTAGCAAAGGCCGGGACCGTGTGACCAGCCCTCGCCACCAAACAGCGGAGAAGGCAGTTGAGAAAAAAACTTCCACGGTTAGCCTGTTCCCAGCATTGCACCGCAAATGAACCCGACTTCGGATTCCATGCAACCTACGGTGAAGATGAAAGCCTTCACCCTGATCGAGCTGCTCGTCGTCATCGCGATCATCGCGATTTTGGCAGGCATGCTCCTGCCCGCGCTCTCCAAGGCGAAGGCCAAGGCCCATCAGACCAAGTGTTTGAACAACATGAAGCAGGTCGCTGTGGCCTACACGCTTTACACGGGGGACTACGACCAAAAAAGCCCCACGGGGAACGACGGAGTGATCGACTTCGCGACTTCGGCAACCCTCAATTTTCTCAGCGCTCTGCAACCCTACCTATCGACGAATTCGCCAACCTTCACCTGCCCAGCCTCGCGACCCAATCCCGCCAGTCCGCAAGGCACCCCAACACTTCAAGGGCAGCCCAACACAACAAATAGCACCAGTTATCTCGGCAACGCTGCTGTAATGACCATCCCTGGCGGTTCCGCTGTGCGCATGGAAATCGTCCCCAACCCAGCGTCGTTGATTTTTCTCCAAGAGCTGTATGAATCCCGCAACACAGCATTTCTGCGCCCGCGTCTGGTCAGCGCCGCCGCTGGCACCTACCAATGGTGGCACTTTACGCAAGCTACCCCCAACACACTCAACCTTTACGAGAACTACACTGTGATCCATCAAACGGGCGGCATGTTGCCTTTTTTGGACGGTCACGCCGAATATAGGAAAGCTGACAAGCTCCGCTCCGGAGACTTCGGCCTCACCCCCGCCAACGACGATTAGACCGTCCCATTCGGTAACAGCTACACCCGCGCTTTTTAATCCTCATGCTCCACCACCTCCTACTCTCGGCCCTCCTCGTCGGGCTTTGTAGCGCCACCGCCTGCCGGCGCAATCGCACGCCAGTTTCAACCACACCCGCATCCGGAGAATCCACTGCCGCACTCCAATCTGC
>RFVF01000136.1 GCA_009922615.1 Pseudomonadota bacterium | reverse complement strand
CGCCACCACCTGCCCCGCCCCGTCCGGAGCCGCCCCGAACGTCACCACATCCCCTGCCCGGGTGGCCCGCAACAGCGACACAGCGTTGCTCTGCTCGTGGAACGTCGCCAGCAACGGTCGCCGCGCCAGCACACAACCGCACAATTTCGAGGCCGCGTATTCCGGCTCCTCGGAGCCGGGCACCACCAGAAAGTCAGCCGCCTTCATCACCTGTAACGCGGTGAAATACGGCTGCCTGTCAGGCTCCTCCTGCACCCGATCCTCCAACCCGAACTCCGCCGCCACCGGTGCCACGGTCCGCTTCCCCCGGCCAGCCGGTGCGTAATCCGTCCCCACAAAATGCAGCCTCACCTTCCCGAACAACGCCGGGTTTGCCGCTAACCCGGCACGCCATGCCTTAAAGAACAATCGGAGCGAACGCGCCAGATTATGTCCGCCCCGACCTACGTAAACCCCATGGACATGCCCGTCCCCCAGCTGGAAAAACCGGTTGGGTTGGGGGTGTGTTTCTAGAACCTTGAAATCAGCCTCCGCCACCGCGAATCGCACCACCTTGGCTGGCCGTCTCCGCAATGCAGGATACCGATCTCGCAGCGCAT
Organism: Pseudomonadota bacterium; assembly: GCA_009922615.1. Lineage (GTDB taxonomy): Bacteria > Verrucomicrobiota > Verrucomicrobiia > Limisphaerales > SXTU01 > SXTU01. Next base: position 9,150 of record RFVF01000136.1, on the reverse strand, counting down.
CCACAAACCCCTGCGACACGCTCACCAATCCACCCGCCCGGCACATCACCCGGGGTTCCAGCGCACCGTGCAAAGTGCGCATCAGCCGGTGCTTCCACCCACTCCGTTGTTCCGGCACCACACTGCGCATGCCTGTCACCCACGGATCCTGCATGTCCACCACAAAGGGAACACCGAACCGCGACTGCCAGTATGGCCCTATAATTGTCACCGGAAACTGGGTGGTGGAGAAATAAACCAAATCCGGCCGTAGTTCCCGCACCCAGCGCGAGCCAGCACGGCACAAAAATGGCAAGGCGCGCAACCCTGCGGAACCGAGCCCAAACCGCTGGGCATGGCGTCGCGGCAAGGCTCCCACTCGCCGCACCTCAATCCCCGCTGGCACCGTCTCCGCCAGCAGCGGGTCCTGCTCCGGTGATTCCATCTCCTCCGGCCGGATGGCCAGCACTGACGGTTCCCAACCAAATTCCGAGTAATGCGGCAAGCTAGCCCGGACCCGATGGAGATCCGCCGCGTTCGTTGGCGGGAACGCCGGTGAAACAATCAGCAACCGGCGCATGGAAAGGGAAATGCCTAACCGAACAGAAACTGCGTCACGGAGCCGGGGGCGGACCCGCGCGCACTTCCACCAAAATGCCCCGCGAGAAGACAAGCGTGTTGGTCACTCCTCCGGGTGCCAGAAACGCCACGTTCGTGGTGACGCCGCTGACGCCCGACACTTGGTAGCCCGCCGCATTGATGACCCCCGCGCCGGAAACCGCCGCCAAGGGAACTCCCACTTCTCCCCGCTGTCTGCGGAACTCCATCAAGTTGGTGGCTTGACTCGGATTCCCAAAAACAGTCATCGCCACGTTCGTCGAGTAACGGGCTTGTAGATGATGATAGGTGAACCCAGATTCAAAAATCCCCGCGCTCGGCGAGCTCTGATCGGACTGACCGCTGAGTAAGAACTCACCTCCACTAGGCCCTAGTTGCAAGACTCGGGCACTCCCTTCCGCACCGTCCGCCATGAATATGGCCGAGTTGTTCATATAGAGTTGTCCACCCATCGGCGTGCCTGGGACAATTTGCAAGACCCCTTGCATCAATGCCGTGCCGCCTTGGTTGGGAGCCCGCCGTGTCTGCACCCGAAAGATGCTGTCCCGCAGCCCATCTCCGCTGCCAATGGTGAATGTGTCCACATAGAGATCGTTTTGGATAAAATTGGAGCCCCGCAACAAAAGTCCCCACGGACGCATCCCAAACGTCCCGTTATGGTTTCCATATTGCCAGTAGAGCTCCATTTGATGATCGTCGTCTGAAGCGCCCGGCCACGGTTCCCACCAAGTCTCCATGTTCATGTATAGGTTGGGCTCATTCGGACTATGACGGCCATTCTGAGCGCCGTAGTTAAAACCCCAACTCCACAGCTTGTTTTTGCGCGGATCCGTGGGGTTGTCACCCAGCGCATGCGAGAGCCCCCAACCTCCTGAACGCTGCCGATCAGGATTCATGGAGTCAAACTTTAGGAACGAACTGTTCGTGGTGCTGGTCTGTAGCATGGCCGATCCGAAATGAGCCATCGCCTGAGCTGGAGCACCATTGCGACCGATGCTCAAGCGACCAACGGCGTCGATGCTTAACACGTTTGGCTGCACACCGGAGCGTGCCTCGAATAAATTGGTCATCCGGGTTACTCCCAGCATCACATCGTATGCATCAAGGCTGTTGGTGTTTAACACATTTTTTGCCATCAGCGGAACTGCTGTGTCATTCAAGGACAACACCCCCAAGGTTGACAGCAGGTTCACGTTCGTCCCCACCAGTTGCTCCGCATACACCACGTTTGGAGGCAGTTGGAGCGCATTCAACGCACCGACCAGTCCGGCAGCGGACACTTGCGTCAAACCACTGCCATCACCGGCAAAGCTACCCGCGAACTGATTGTATCCATTGGTGGCCACCAACGCCCCGCTGAACCGGTTCCGCCACGCTCGCCGCCAGCACCGCGTTGGTCGCCTGGAGTTGCCCGCTCAAACTGTTGCTCGTGCTCAACAACTGCGCCAACTGCCCCGCCAGCGCATTGGTCCGCATCTGCCCTTCGTTGGCGAGCAACTGCACCAGCGCCCCGTTCGTGTCCGTCAGCCGCCCCGACAGCCCGTTCGACGACGCCACCAGGTCCGCCGTCACCGCCGCCCGCAACGCCACGTTGCTGGCCAGCAACTGCGCCGCATACACCACGTCCACCGGCAACTGCCCGGCACTCAACAAACCCGCCAGCGCCGTCGCACTCAAATTCGTCAGGCTCCCGCCATTCCCGCTAAAGCTCCCCACCAACTGGTTGCTCCCGTTCGTCGCCACCAACGCCCCGCTGAACACGTTCGACCCCGTAAACACGTCGCCACGCTCGCCGCCAGCACCGCGTTGGTCGCCTGGAGTTGCCCGCTCAAACTGTTGCTCGTGCTCAACAACTGCGCCAACTGCCCCGCCAGCGCATTCGTCCGCATCTGCCCTTCGTTACCCACCAAGGTGAGCAGTGCCGCGTTGGTCGCCTGTAGTTGCGTGGAGTAAACCAGATTGGTGGGCAGGTTGGTGACCGCGACCTGGCCGGCCGACAGCGCGTATAGGGCGAACGGCACCGGGGTGAGTGCGGTGCGCGGCAGCAGAGCGGCGTAGGCATCGGTGGTGCCGGCGACACGCACCTCCACCTGCACCCAACGACCGGCACCGCCTTGATAAGCGGCAAGACCGAAGTCCAGCGCCGTCGTAAAATAGCCATTCGTCACGCCCAAATTTTGGGCCACCACAGCCGGCGCCACTTCCGATCCCGCTGCCGCCGCATCATACAGGCGGAAGAAGAAATCATAGCGCCCAGTGGCCGGTTTACCGCCATCACCCAACTGGCCTTGAAACGAAAACGCGGCTGATTGCCCACGCCCCGTGACAGGCAACACCAGCAGCGCGATCAGCAACAGAATTTGAACGGTCAATTTCATAGCTTTCGCAGGCGGTAAAAACGCACCGGAGAGCCGGGCAACGAAGCCGGGATCAGACTGCGCCGCCCGGTGGCCGTCAATTCAACATCAACAGGCTGCCACGTCCGTGCCGTCAAGGCCCCGGCGGATTCCAAAATCAGGCCCTCCAGCAGCGGCGGGTCCGACCACACCAGTTCCCAGCCATCGGCCCGGCCCTGAAGATAAAGCTGCGGCAGTTGCGGTTGCTGCACCAGCACGATGCCGCCCGCGCTGGACGTAAGCGTGAAACGACTCACGCCCACGGGGGTCAAACCGCCGTCGAGCGACGTAGCGTTCTGGGGTGGAGGGGTAAGTTTGACGTGATGCAACGTGAACCGGGCTGGAGTGTTGGTGCTGACGACCGCCGGCGTGGTGACGATGGCGGAGGAGAGCAAGCTGAAATCCGCCGCCACGGCCAGGCCCGTCGAGGCCAACAGCAAGCCCAACCAACTGGCAGGAGTCGGATGACGAGTGGCGGTCTTGACGATCATGACGTTCAAACTCGGCCGGACTTGGAGGATCAGTCGAGGCCCGCGACACCTGCCAGAGCCGCTTGGGAACGTAGCAGAAGCGCAGCATGTGAGCAAGCCGCCACTCCTGCGTAAGGATCAGGGTTTATACCGAAGCCGCGCCTCACCCAAGGGCCGCCGCCAAAGTGTCCCGCACGGTGACTTGGCTGGCCTCCGCCAGCTCGGGATACATCGGCAGGGAGAGCACTTCATTCGACGCGGCTTCCGTCACGGGGAAATCCCCCGGCCGATGCCCGAGGTAGCTCAGGCATTTTTGCAGGTGAACGGGGATCGGGTAATGAATGCCATTGCCGATCTGGGCTCGGTTGAGGCGATCTTGCGCCTCCGCACGACGCGCGGTCCGGATGGCATACACGTGATAAACATGCCGTCGCTCCGATGCCTCAACCGGCCGGCCAACCGGCAAGCCAGCCAGCAACTGTTCATAACGCGCCGCTGCCGCACGGCGGCCTTCCGTCCACTCCTCCAGCTTGCGCAATTTCACCCGGAGAAACGCGCCTTGCAGTCCATCCATCCGGTAGTTGAAGCCCAGCAGATCATGGTGATAACGCTGCGTCTGTCCCCAGTCCCGCAGACAGCGCACCGTGGCGGCCAGCGTCGGGTCGTTGGTCACCAGCGCGCCGCCTTCGCCACATGCGCCCAGATTCTTACCGGGGTAAAAACTGAAGCAGCCGATCGCACCGACGCTGCCGGCCGCGCGGCCTTGATCCGTGGCTCCGTGCGCTTGCGCGGCATCCTCGATCACAGGGATGCCGTGGCGATTCGCGATGGTCATGATCGCCGTCATGTCCGCCATCTGGCCGTGGATGTGCACGGGAATGATGGCCTTGGTGCGTGGCGTGATGGCGCGTTCGAGCGCGGCCGGATCCATGGTCAACGTGTCGGGGGTGACATCCACAAACACCGGCGTGGCCTGCGCATAAACGATGGCCGAGGCGGTGGCGATGAAGGTGAACGGCACGGTGATGACTTCATCGCCCGGTTTGACCCCCAGCGCCAGCAGCGCCAGATGGAGCGCGCTGGTGCCAGAGTTCAAGCCCACGGCATGCTGCGTGTGCGTGTAGGCGGCGAACTCTTTTTCAAACAGCGACACTTCCTCGCCGAGGACGTAATGAGTGCTGGCAAGCACGCGCACGGCGGCGGCGTTGAGTTCTTCACGGATGGAATCGTATTGGGCCTTGAGATCGAGGTAGGGAATCATTCGAGAGCGCTTTAATGGGGTTTTATCGGCGGATAATCATTCAGGGCAGTTCCACGGGCTGGCCGCGAAGTTTCAGCGACTGGCTGGCCGCTTCCAGTATTCGCACGGTGCGAAGCCCGGCACGACCGTCAGACAACGGTTGCCTGCCCTCGCGGATACAATCCCGGAAGTGGCGGGCTTCGGCAGTCAACGCCTCAGTGGCGTCCAATTTCGGCAGCCACGCATCACCGGTGCGGTAACTAACCAACATCTGCCGGATGGCTTCGGGACTCTCGGCGACACTCGCCCCTTTGTCGTAGATTTTGATTTTCTCTGATGGTTCGAGGTCGTCATACACTACCATCTTCCGACTACCGCCCAGCAGCGTGCGGCGGATTTTCACCGGAGCCAGCCAGTTGACGTGCATATGGGCAATCAGGCTGCCTTCAAAGAACATGGTGAGATAGGCAATGTTTTCCGGCTGACCGCGCAAATGGCTGATGCCTGTGGCGGAAACAGCCTTAGGCGCCTGCCCAAGCACATATTCCATTACCGCGAGGTCGTGGATGGCCAGATCCCAAATCACGTTCACGTCATGTTGGAAAAGACCCAGATTCACGCGCACGGAATCGTAGTAATACACATCGCCAAGCTCGCCAGTTTCCACAAGCTCACGCATTTTCCTCACCGCACCGGTGTAGATGAACGTGTGGTCCACCATCAGCACACGACGTTGGCGCTCGGCCAGCTCAATCAGCTCCTCCGCTTGAGTGCCGGTTTCCGCCATTGGCTTCTCCACGAAGACATGCTTGCCGGCCAACAACGCCGCCTTGGCCAACGCGAAATGGCTGCGGACCGGCGTGGCCACACATACAACTTGCACGCGGTGATCGGCCAGCATGGCCGCGTAGTCCGCTGTGACCTCCATGCCCGGATACTTGGCCTGCACTTGCTTGAGCCGCGCGATGTTCATATCACACACGGTCACCACGTGCGTGCCGTCCAGCTCGTTAAAATTGCGCACCAAGTTGGGACCCCAGTAGCCGTAGCCGACCACGCCTACGCCGAGTGTATCAGAGTTTGTTTTATTACTATACATGGTATGAGATTTGTCTAATTAAGAATTCCAAAACGCACGCTCCTTAGTTGAGCACTTTCTTGGAGGGAAGCGCGCCAAAGTGTTGCTCGAGCAATGGTCGGATTAGACTCGATCCGAATTGCGACAGATGGTCATCGTCAGCGTAAAAAAATTTATCGCCCTCATAATACCGAACCCTCCCCCCGGCCTGCTCGAAGAACGGGCCGGGATCTAGGAGCCTGGCGTAAGGACATTCCTGAACTATCCGCCGCAACAACTCTCTCTGCTGCTGGCGCCGTGCCGCGCGTTGATCTGCAGAAATCTCAGGCATCTGCCCGCTCCGCTGATAGTTCCAACGCGCATATTCGCGCAAATTAACCGCTTCCCCCAATCGAAGCACCGGCACTTGAGAGATGAACAGCACTTGACCCACCTTACCTCGAACCGCTTCCAGCAAGGCCCTCACTTGGGACTCGAAATCGGCAAGAGAGCCAAACCGATCCCAACGATCCACGACGACGAGCCATTCGGGATGCCACCTGGTGAGCCAGCCGAGTCGAGCTCGATCAAATCCACGAACAGCCTCTGCTGTAGGCAACAATTCGCATGTTTGTGTCGGATACAGTGGCGAGACCCCGTCGGCACAAAAATACGCCGCCGTCCAGCTCCGCTCGCGGCACAAGTCATCGATCTCCCCCCCATACATCAACGCATGCGAACTGCCGAAAACGACCACCTTGGGCGCGTTCGTCCCGCCATGAGGCTTCAGAATCCCACCATTCAACCAAACTTGTGTCTCAGCCAATTTGACAAAGGGAAATTCGACATCTCGATACCTCGTAGCAAGAGACGCAAACGCGCCCGCTTCTGGTGCCAAGCTAAACTCCATTCCACGAAAAACGAGCGGGGAAAAATTCAGATGCGCCTGCCCCGTCGTGCTGGCTGATGACGGCAATCCCTGTGCTAAGATCAACACGCCAACGAAGCCCCCCCCCAAGAGAATGATTTTCTTGGATCGATGGACCGCTCCCATTCGCATCGGTGCCTCAATCCATCGATATGCCACCCACGCCAGTCCCACACCCGCCAACATCCCCACCACCGATGCGCTTCGTCGCGTTCCAAGGTCGTGCAGCTCCGCATAGTGCCGCGCCAGCACGATGGCCGGCCAATGCCAAAGATAAATGGAGTATGACATCTTGCCGATCACCACCGCCGCCGGATGACTGAGTAACTTCGCGCTCCATGAATCTGCCCGCGACACGCCTGCCAACACCAGTAGCGTGCCGCCCGCAGGCACCCACGCCACCGAGCCGGGGAACCCGCCGGAATCACTGATACCGAGATAGCCTGCCAAGATCATCATAGATCCCAACGCACCAGCCACGTGACCCATCTTGCGCGACAACCCAACGACCGGCCTTAGCGCCAGATAGGCGCCCGCCAACAATTCCCACACTCGCATGTGAGCCAAATAAAACGCCGCTTTGGGTTCATGACTGGTCGCCCACCAGCACGCTAGCCAACTCGCCACGACCAAGCCCAGAATCAACAACCTAGCAAATCGACTTCCCACGCCAAGTAGGCCCATCAACACGGCAGGATAGACAAAATAAAACTGTTCTTCGACGGCCAGCGACCAAGTATGAAGAAACGGGGCCGAGGCGGCATCCGTCCCCCAATAGCCACCGACCTGAGTGTAGGTGAACCAGTTCGAGACACAGCCGAGCACCCAGAGCACATGCTCACGCGCCGCACGCCCGAAGGAGGGGAGGGCCAGCCAATGGCACATCAAGAGCACAGCGGCCAACATCACCAGCATATTGGGTGCAAGTCGCAAAACCCGTCGCAAATAAAATTCCCGGAGCGAGAACTGGCCTTGCCTCACCCCATCAGCAATCAACGATGTGATGAGGAAACCAGAAAGAACGAAGAATACATCCACGCCAATAAACCCGCCCGGCAGCCGGCTGGGCGCGACGTGGAAAACCACCACCGCCACCACTGCTAACGCACGCACTCCGTCCAGTGATGCTTGGTAAGTCATTTCGCCCAGCTCCGCTCAGGCCCCTCCTCGCATGCGCGCGGGCACGCCCGCCACGGTCGTGTCCGCCGGCACATCACGCGTCACTACCGCGCCGGCACCGATCATCGCGCGCTCACCGATGGTAAGGCCACACAGGATTACTGCGCCGCTGCCGATGCTCGCGCCTTTTTTCACGACTGTGGGAATCACCTTCCAATCGGCCTCGGTTTGCAGCTTGCCGTCGACGGCCGTGGCGCGCGGCCGCAGGTCATTCGTGAACATCACGCCGTGGCCGATGAACACTTCGTCCTCGATGGTCACGCCCTCGCAGATAAACGTGTGCGAGGAGATTTTGCAGCGTGCTCCGATGGCCGCGTTCTTCTGTATCTCCACGAACGTGCCGATCTTGGTGTCGTCCCCCACCGCGCAGCCGTAGAGGTTGACGAGCGTGGGGTGGAAGATTTGCACATTTTGGCCGAGCTGGGCGCTGGGAGCTATGGGCATATGAAATTGGGGAATTGGTGGGGTAAAAAACTGAAAATCAGCCGCGCGTGGAAGCAATGGAACCCGGTGGCAGCACACGGGAAATAGCCGTCAGCAAACGTTCCTGCTCACACTCCCAGTTGTAACGCCGCGTGGCGATGTCCCAAGCGCGCTGGCGCGCCTGACATAACGCCGCAGGGTCTTCTAGCCAGCGACGCAAACCCGCCGCCAAGCCAGCGGCATCACCCGACGCGTAGGTGAACCCGGCACCGTCGTAAACATTCTCCGCTGGTTGCAAGCTCGTCGCCGCCAAAGCCAGCCCACCCATCAAGTAGGTGAACACCTTGTTCGTGCACAAATCGTTCATGCAGATGATACGGTTCGGGGAGGCTGGCACCTCCAGCGCCAGCCCCACGTCATATTCACCACACAAAGCCACCATGTGTTCCGGCGGAGCCGGCTCATGCAACACCACCGCGCTTGCGGGCAGACCAGCCTCGCTCACCAGCCCGGCCACGTAACGGCGTGCCGCCTCATCCGCCCGGCCGCGCAAATGCAGCACCGCACTCCCCGTCGGTAGCCACCGCAACGCCTGAACTGCGTCCTCCAGCCCCCGGTCCATCCCAACCACCTGCGAAAACCAATAGAGCCGCAGCGGCCCGCCCGGCGTGCGAACGGGCCGTTGAGCTGGCCGGTCCGTGAGCGGGAAGACATTCAAAATAGGCACCGGCATCCGACTGCCACACAACCGGGCCAGAGCGGCGGACACCCCGGGTGAGGCCGAGGTCAGGTGATCACACAGTGGCAGAAACTCCGCCTCGATAGCTTCACCCAACCGGTCCTCCAGCGTGACAGGGGCG
>RFVF01000135.1 GCA_009922615.1 Pseudomonadota bacterium | reverse complement strand
TTGACCGTCTCCACGATGTCGTGGGCCGATTGGTCGATGACCCGGTGGTCGTAAGCCTTGAGGCGAATGCGAATGCGTTGTCCAGCCATACAAAGAACAAGATAAAAAGCCTATGCGCGATGCGCGCCCTCGCGTGCCCCCGCCAGCTCCGCGAGCCGGCCCAGCACACTCATCATTTCACGAATTGTTTGACTGATCGTCACTGTGTTTTCGTTTTACCCTCGCCGTGTTCACCCGACGAAAGGGCGGGCAAAATAGCAGTCTGCGTTTTCAGTGCAACATTTTTTCCAAACTTTTTTACCGGGAAAGTTCACGACCTCGCAAAAGCCGCCTATTTACGCCCTAAACTCCTCATCACTTGCCTTGGAAAAATTCTTTCTTCCCGGTGGCGTGCCAAATCTGCTGCGGGTCAAAAATATCGCTTGCCTTCCAAGCAAACTCGCGTTCCACCCTGTAAAATCAAGGCTTTTCTCAACATCTCGGAAATGGCACCGGCCGGAAACCGCTTTGCCTCCCCTGCCCTCTGCCCGTTCCGTGTGCGCCTTCGGCTCGCCCACCTCCGGTTTTCACGCCGTCGGTGCGGGCGCTGGTGGCGGCGTGGGCGGTTGTCCCGGCCCCGCGCCCAGATCACGAATGATGCGCGCGGCCTGATGCGCCGCGATCAAATCCCGCCCCGCCTCCGTCTTGCCAAACTGCAAAATCACGTCATCCAGCGTCACAAACAACGCCTCCACCGCATTGAACCGCTCGCGCATCTGCTCCGTGAGACTCTTGCGCTCCGAAATGCCCGCCTGCGGCGCGCTCACCACCGCCGCGTATTCCTCCACCTCCTTGTTCACCGCCGCCACCACGTCCGCCGTGATCCCGTAATCCGCTGCCTGCACCGATTTGGGCCCGGCCACGACGGCCTGCGCCAGATCGCGCACCAGCCGGCACTTGTCCACCTGCTCTTGATCGCGCAACCGCCGCAAGCCCGACTCCGGAAAATCCACCTTCGCCGCGTTCGTCTCGTCCGCCTGATCGCGAAACCACGTCACCAGCGCGCGTGCTAGCGGAAATACCACCGCGAGGGCCTCTTTGCCCTCGCGCTCCTTGTCCTTGGCCGCGCCGTTGATGGCCGTGCCCTGCTGCTGGCAAAACTTCCGCAACTCCACCACCGCCAGCGAGGCCCCGGCGACCTTCACGGTGAAAATTTTCGGGTCCTGCTGATACCAGACCGTTTTGTTTTTGGCCGAGTTGAGATTGAGGAGGGTGGTGTCAAACATGCCGAGCCGGTTGGCGAATTCATCCTTCATAACGAGATTCCTTTCATTCGTTTTTGGTTTTCTGGGACGCTGATTTTCTAGCAACGCCCCGCCCGCCTTGGCAACTGGATTTTTTCACTCGCCCCCCATCAGCCCAGGTTCCGAACTTGCGAGCGGTGGGGCCGCGATTTCCTCGGGCTTGCCGTTGCTCCGCGCGCCCCGTTACTCTCCGCGCGTTAGCTGAGAAACAAACACGACCAGAAACACCTTTTACAACAATTCGCGCAGCTTCGGCTGCTGTCCGCTACGAAACCTAGGAAATTTCAGCGAAGGACAGCGCTCGACGCGCGCCCCATCGGGGGCGCGCCGAAAGCGTTCCTTCGTGGGCCCTCCTAGGTGCCTGTAGCGGGACGCAAGTAAGTGCGTCCCTTTTCTTTTCAGGCACCAGAGTTCCCACAAGGACAGTCACCCCACAGCAGGCTGATTCGCGCGCGAGCGAACAGCCATGCCTCATCTCTCTTGGAGTGAGGTCCGCGACCGCTCCATCCGCTTCTCGCGCGAATGGTCCGGCGCGACCTCCGAACGCGCGGACAAACAAACGTTTTGGAACGAGTTCTTCGACGTCTTCGGCATCCGTCGCGCCTCTGTCGCCGCCTTCGAGGCCAACGTCCGCAACCTACAAGGCCACACCAACGCCATTGACCTCCTTTGGCGCGGCAAGCTGCTGGTGGAACACAAGAGCCTCGGCCAGAGTCTGGATGCCGCCGAGACGCAGGCCCTTGGTTACATCGAAGACCTCGCCCGCGAAAACCGCCAGGATGAGATTCCGCGCTTCGTCCTCGTATCCGATTTCGCCCACTTCACGCTGTTTGACTTGGAACCAGAGGAGCAGCGCGACCTGCCGCTGTTTGCCGGACGCCCCAGCGCCCGCATCTCCTTCACGCTGGGCGAACTCCCCCGCGTCATTCGCTCCTTTGCCTTCATGCTCGGGCAGACGCGAGTGCGGCTCGACCCCGAAGACCCGGCCAATGAAAAGGCTTACGCGCGCATGTGCGAATTGCACGACGCGCTCAAGACCGGCGGCTTCACCGGACACGAGTTGGAACGCTTGCTCGTCCGCATCCTGTTCTGCGTGTTTGCCGAGGACACGGGCATTTTTGAGCCGGAGGTTTTCAGCCGGTTCATCCGCACTCAGACGCGCGACGACGGCTCCGACCTCGGCGCTCAGTTGAACCAGCTTTTCGACTGGCTCAACAGTCCGCAGGCCGACCGACCGGTGGAGGACGGGGATCCGCTCTACGGCTTCCGCTACGTCAACGGCGACCTGTTTGCCGAGCGCCTCGGCTTCCCACGCTGCACCCGTGACATGCGGGCGGCACTGCTCTACTGTTGCGAATTCCAGTGGGCGAAGATTTCCCCCGCCGTTTTCGGCTCGCTCTTCCAAGGCGTGCTGGACGACAAGGCCCGCCGTCAGCAGGGCGCGCACTACACCAGCGAGCGCGATATCATGAAGGTGCTCCGCTCACTGTTCCTTGATGAACTCAAGGCCGAGTTGGAGCAGCTCAAGCGCGACCGCTCTAACCGCCGTCGGGCGAACTTGGAGGCGTTCCAGCAAAGGCTCCGCTCGCTCCGGTTCCTCGACCCTGCTTGCGGATGCGGCAACTTCCTTGTGCTTGGATACCGCGAATTGCGCCTGCTGGAAATGGAAGTCGTCCGCGCGCTCCACGGTGCGGAGCAACAGGTCCTCGACGTGCGCCAATTGCTCAAGGTGGATGTGGATCAGTTCTACGGCATCGAATACTCCGAATGGCCCGCGCGCATCGCTGAAGTCGCGATGTGGCTCATGGACCACCAGATGAACGGCCTCGCTGCCGAAGCCTTCGGCCAGGGCTTCGACCGGCTGCCGCTCCGCTCCTCGCCGCACATCGTCCAGAGCAACGCGCTGCGCGTGGACTGGAACAACGTGCTGCCGCGCAAGCAGTGCGCCTACGTGATGGGCAACCCGCCGTTCGTCGGCGCGAAATACCAAAGCGACGAACAACGAGCGGACATGGATGTTATCGCAAGCCAAGCGGAAAACAGTGGCCTGCTGGACTATGTGGCCGGCTGGTATTTCCAAGCGGCAGAATACATTCGCGGCACGCGCATCGTCGTCGCCTTTGTTTCCACCAACTCCATCAGTCAGGGCGAACAGGTTGGCGTGCTGTGGAACCACCTGTTTCAGCACTACCGCCTCAAGATTCACTTCGCCCATCGGCCCTTCACTTGGCAAAGCGAGGCGCGCGGCAGAGCGCACGTTCACGTCGTCGTTATCGGCTTCGCCGCTTTCGACACGCCGGAGAAACGCATCTATGACTACGAAGACGAGACACCGACCTCAATAGCCGCGCGGAACATCAGCCCTTATCTCGTCGAAGGCACCGACCTCGCCATTGTGAATCGCTCGACGCCGCTTTGCAACGTGCCTGAGATGGGCATCGGCAACAAGCCGATTGATGACGGGAACTACTTGTTCACGCCGGAAGAAAAGGCTGAGTTTTTGCGGATCGAACCGGCGGCGAAGCAATACTTTCGCCGCTGGGTTGGCTCAGAGGAATTCATCAACGGCATCGAGCGCTGGTGCCTCTGGCTCGGAGACTGTCCGCCCAGCGAACTTCGCCAGATGCCGCATGCCCTGGAGAGAGTCGAGAACGTCCGCAAGGTTCGGCTCGCCAGCAAGAGTGCTCCGACTCGCAAGATTGCCGACACGCCTACCCGGTTCCACGTCGAGAACATGCCGGGACGGACTTTCCTCGTAGTTCCTGAAGTGAGTTCCGAGCGCCGCCATTACATCCCCATCGGGTTCATGCAGCCGTCAATTCTATGCAGTAACCTCGTCAAGATTGTTCCCGATGCGACGCCGTTCCATTTCGGCATCCTGTCCTCGACGATGCACATGGCTTGGGTGCGCCAAGTCTGCGGACGGCTAGAGTCGCGCTACGCTACTCAAACAAACTCGTCTATAATAACTTCCCATGGCCGAATCCCACGTCCGAGCAGCGGGCGCGCGTGGAAGAGAAAGCGCAAGCCGTGCTGGCCGCGCGCGAGCCGCACCTGCCGCCGCGCGGACTCGCCACGCTGGCCGATCTCTACGACCCGAACACCATGCCGCGTGAACTGCTTCGCGCGCACACCGAATTGGACCGTGCTGTGGAGAAATGCTACCGCCCCGAGCCGTTCCACTCCGACCGCGAACGTGTGGAACACCTCTTCCGCCTTTACGAACAACTCACTGCCCCACTGCTGCCTGCCACACCCAAGGGCCGCGCCCGGCGGTCACAGACCGCCGCTACAACGCCACGCCCGACGCGCAGACAGAGAACCCCTAGCTTGCCTTCCCAAGATTCGCCGGAAGCCTGAATCTTGTTCCGCCCCTACAGGCTTGCTGATTCTTTGGGACTTTGACCCAGGGCGGCACTCGTCTCACTTCGCCTGCCCTGGGCTATTCTCGTCCGGGCTAGCAGCCCGGTGCTGCGCTGCTTCCAGCTTGCAGGGAACTATTGGAGCCGTATTTTGTCCCCCATGAGCACGGTGAAAGAGATCGAAGCCGCCATCACGAAGTTGCAGCCGGAGGAAATCGCGGCGGTCGCTGAATGGTTGGCGGAATTCCGCGAGGAGATGTGGGATCGCCAGATCGCCGACGACGCGCAGACCGGCCGGTTCGACTCGCTCATCCAGAAGGCCAAGGCAGAGCATCGCGCCGGCAGGGCGACACCGTTCCCGTGAACTCGGCCGCACTTGCCAGCGTTTTGGAAGTGCTTCAACCAGTTGCCGCCAAAAGTTCAGGAAACCGCCCGCAAGAACTTCGAGCTTTGGCAACAGAATCCTTCCCTGAAATCACTCGGCTTCAAGCGCATCAAGGAAGACCTGTGGTCTGTGCGGGCTGGTTCTGGTTTCCGGGCGCTGGCAACTCTGGAGGACGGCACTTACTTATGGTTCTGGATTGGCGGGTATGACGAATATAAACGGCTGATTCGAGATTTGTGAGGATCGCGACCTGAAAAACGAAACCGCTTTCACGCCCGCTTCTACCGAGGCCGGAGGTTTGGACCGTCCGTTCACAACAGCGCCCCAATCCGTTTTTTGGGTCTGTTCTCGCGTTTGGTTCGGTGCTCATAGAGCGACGCTCCAGTTTTCGAACGAGGCTCGTGGCCATCTGACGTAAGTCTTTATCAAACGCACAATTGCATTGACCGACCGGGCGTTTGCAGCGTCCGACCGGGGCGTTGCAGGGGCCGACGGCGGGTTTGCAGGCTTCGACCGGGCGTTGGCAACGTTCGACCGGGCATTTGCAGCCTCCGACCGGCGGTTTGCGACGGCCGACGGGGCTGTTGCCGGGTCCGACCGGGCGTTTTACGGGGCCGACCGGGCGGGGGCGCTGATCGGCCGGCCGTTGGCGGGGGCTGACGGCGCGTTGGCGGGAGCCGACGCGGGCTTTGCGCGGCCCGACGGGGGTGTTACGGGAGTCGACCGGGAGTTACGCGGCGAGGTGGAAGTAGCCGTGGATGTGCGGCATGCCCCGGAAATACCAGACCATGTCCGGGCCTTCGATCTGCCAGACGTCCCAGACCTTGTCGTGGCCGATGTCGTAATCGCCGCCGTAGCAGGAGACGAAAAGGCGGTCGATGACTTGCTTGTCCTCGATCGTTTTCATGGTGGCCGCGACATCGTCGGGCCGGAAGCAGGCGAGCATGCGGCGCATGGTGTCGAGCAGCTTGGCCTGCTGGTCCTTGCTCAGGGAAGCGCAACTGAGGCCGGGGAGATCGGTCTTGCGCCGGAGGATGACTTCGGAGGGTTTCTCACCGCGAGGCTCACGGCCGACGAGGATTTGCTCCTGCTGCTTGCCATCGAGGGTTTTGTAGAACTCGGTGAAGAGGAGGCCTTGATACCAGAAGGGGTTGCCCTCGTGGTCTTTGGTTTCGTGGAAGGCTTTGGCGAAGTTGCCGTAGAAGATGGGTGCGCCGCCGAAGCCCAGGCCCTGGTCGGTGTGGGCATTGCAACGCCGCGTGACGTGGTGGCCGGTGTAGATGAACTCGAAGTTTTTGTCCTGCGGCGTGCCGAAGAAGCCGACGGAGGGCGTGTTCTTGATCTGGCCCATGAGGTCTTTCTCAACTTGCCAGTGCATTTTCTCGCGGTGCTCAGGGTGATGGAGGGAGCCGAAGATCTGGCGCACGAGGTCTTGCTGGTCCTTGGTGTAGAAGGTGTGGAGGCGCTGCTCGGGGCAGATATACCACCAGTTGCTGACGAACTGGCGCTTGGGATGGTCCACCGGCAGGACGATCTTGGCGCGCTGCTCCTCGGTGAGGCTCTTGTAGAACTGCATGGGCAGGGAGTCCTTGTCCGCCGCTGCCGTGCGCCAGGCGGGCATCGCCGCGAGCGCAGCGGTGGCGCTGAAGGCGCGGATGATCTCACGGCGGCTGATGAGCTTCGTCGGGGCGGCGGGGAAAATTGGTTTCATAAGCGCATCCTCCCGAGGTTCGGGGAAAAAACAATGCTGAATTGTTGGCGGACACGCGCCGATGCACGGCACCACGGCACGCGGTGATCGGTTGTCCGTGCGTTGACGACCGGCGGCGCAACTCAGACCGCCAACAGAAAACGCCCGCCGTCCTTGCGGGCGGCGGGCGTGAGTGAGTGGGCGATGGGTTAGGAGCGCGCGGCGGGCTTCTTCGCGGCGACCTCGAGGATCTGCTGCGCGATCTGCTGCGGCACCTGCTCGAAGGAGTGCGGCTCCATCGAGTAGCTCGCGCGGCCCTTGGAGAGGGAGCGGATGGCGGTGGCGTAGCCGAACATTTCGGCGAGCGGCACGTGGGCGTTGACGACGACCTGACCGGCCTTGGAGTCAATGTTTTGGATCGCTCCGCGGCGGCGGCTGATGTCGCCCACGAGATCGCCCTGGTAATCGCTCGGGGTGGTGACCTCGACCTTCATGATGGGTTCGAGGATGATGGGGCCGGCGTTTTTGAAGGCGTCCTTCAACGCGAAGATGCCGGCCATCTTGAACGCGAGCTCGTTCGAGTCCACTTCGTGGAAGGAGCCGTCGGTCACGGCAACCTTCATGTCGATGACTTGATAGCCCGCATACACGCCGGAGCGGCAGGCTTCCTCGATGCCGTCGATGACAGCCGGGATGTATTCCTTCGGAATGGCACCACCGACGATCTTGTTTTCGATTTCGATGCCCTTGCCCTTTTCATTCGGCTCGACGGTGACGCAGGCGTGACCGTATTGGCCGCGGCCGCCGGACTGGCGGATGAACTTGCCCTCGCCCTCAGCGGGCTTGGTGATGGTCTCGCGGTAGGCGATCTGCGGGGCGCCGGAGTTGGCCTCAACTTTGAACTCGCGCTTGAGGCGGTCGATGATGATTTCCAAGTGGAGCTCGCCCATGCCCGCGATGATGAGCTGGCTGGTCTCCTCGTTGGTGAAGCAGCGGAAGGTCGGATCTTCTTCCGCGAGGCGCTGGAGGCCCTCGGACATCTTGTCGCGGTCGGCCTTCGTCTTCGGCTCGACGGCCATGCTGATGACCGGTTCGGGGAAGGTCGGCGGCTCAAGCGTCACGTCGAAGTTTTCGTCGCAGAGGGTGTCACCCGTGGTGATGTTGCGCAGCCCAACGAGCGCGGCGATGTCGCCCGCGTAGGCCACGTCGATGTCCTTGCGCTCGCTGCCCTGAATGATCATGAGGCGGCTGACGCGCTCACGACGGCGAGTGCGCGGGTTGTAGATGGTGTCACCCTTTTTCAACTGGCCGGAGTAAACACGGAAAAAGACGAGCTTGCCCGCGTAGGGATCGGTCCAGAGCTTGAAAGCAAGCGAACAGAACTTGTTGTTGTCATCGGTGACAACTTCGACCTTGTTTTCGGTGCCGACTTCGTGCCCGGTGGCGGCCGGGATGTCGAGCGGCGACGGGAGATAGTCGATGACGCAATCGACGAGCACTTGCACGGCCTTTTTCTTGAAGGCGGAGCCGCACAGGACGGGGACGAACTCGAGCTTGCAGGTGAGGCGGCGGATGGCGGCCTTGAGGACTTCCGTGGGCACGGGCTTCTCCTCGAGCACGAGATCAGCGACGGCTTCGTCCTTGTTCGAGACGGCGTCAATGAGCTCGGCGAGCGCGGCCTTGGCCTTGGCCTGAAGCTCGGCGGGGATGTCCTTGACTTCGTAGTTCAGACCTTCGGCGACGACGTCACCGGGGCCCCAGACAAATGCCTTCTGGTTCACGACGTCGATGACGCCGGCGAACGCCTCTTCCGCCCCAATGGGCAGGAAGATCGGAAACGCATAGGCCTTGAGCTTGTTGCGCATGTCCGACAGCGCGTTCTCAAAGTTCGCCCCGGTGCGGTCCATCTTGTTTACAAACGCGATGCGCGGGACGTTATACTTCGTGGCCTGCCGCCACACCGTTTCGGACTGCGGCTGCACGCCGGCGACGCCGCAAAAGACGGCGACCGCGCCATCCAGCACGCGCATGGAACGCTCGACTTCGGCGGTGAAGTCCACGTGGCCCGGGGTGTCGATGATGTTGATCCGGTGGGGAATGTTGTTGAACGCCTTGTAGATCGCGTCCTCGCCGGGCTTCACGGTCTTCTGGGTCCAGAAGCACGTGACGGCGGCCGAGGTGATGGTGATGCCGCGCTCACGCTCCTGCTCCATCCAGTCGGTGACGGTGTTGCCGTCATCCACGTCGCCGATCTTGTGAATCAGGCCGGTGTAGAAAAGGATGCGCTCGGTGGTCGTGGTCTTGCCGGCGTCGATGTGCGCGGCGATACCGATGTTGCGGGTGCGCTCCAGCGTGTATTGCCGGTTGGGCGAATTGACGGCCTTGTTTTCAACGAGGGTGCTCATGTGCGGAATAGAATGTTTGGCGGTATCAACAAAAACGCCCCGGGACGTTGCGCGCCGCGGGGCGTCAAAAAAGATTTTCGACTACCAGCGGAAGTGCGCAAAGGCCTTGTTTGCCTGCGCCGTCTTGTGAACTTCGTCGCGTTTGCGGATGGCGTTGCCCTGACCCTGATAGGCGTCCATGATCTCGGCAGCGAGTGCCTGACTCATGGGCAGGCCCTTGCGGGCGTCGGCAAAGCTCACGATCCAGCGAACGGCGAGCGAAGCCTGCCGGTCGGCGGGCACCTCAAGCGGCACCTGATAGGTGGCACCACCGACGCGGCGGGGTTTAACCTCGAGGCGCGGCTTGGCGTTGTCCACGGCGCGCTGAAGCACGTCCACGGGGCTGGATTCCGGCACTTTCTGGGCGAGGGAGTCGAAGGCACCGTAAACGATGCGCTGGGCGACGCTCTTCTTGCCGCATTGCATGACGGTGTTGATGAGGCGGCCGACGAGCACGCTGGTAAAGCGGCCGTCCGGGATGATCTGGCGTTTGTTGGCTTGGCGACGACGAGACATGGCGGAGCTTGGGGGTAAAAATTACGCGGCTTTCTTGGCGGCCTTCGGGCGCTTGACACCGTATTTGGAGCGGCTGACGCGCCGCTTCTCGACGCCGGCGGCGTCAAAGGTGCCGCGCACAATGTGGTAGCGCACACCGGGGAGATCCTTCACGCGGCCG
>RFVF01000134.1 GCA_009922615.1 Pseudomonadota bacterium | reverse complement strand
ATTAGTAATTAGTGCTTAGTTGGCGCGTAAGGTTCGGAGCGGGCACTAATTACCAATCACTAATTACTCTCCCCACTCACGCCTCCTGCTCTCCGCCGGCTTCGTTCAACTTGTCCAGATACTCCGTCATGTCCTCGACGCTTTCGAAAAGCGGCTTGGCCACGAAGACCGGGCGCTTATGCGCGGCGGCCAGCGCGAGACAATCGCTGGGCCGCGCGTCGAGTTCCACGAACTTCTTCCCCAGCTCGTTTTCCTGCCGAAGAATGAGCCGCGCGAAGTAGGTCGAGTTCCGCAGCTCGGTGATGACGACGCGTTCGACGGTGATGCCGAAGCCTTTGAAAACGTTGACCATCAGGTCGTGAGTGAGCGGCCGTTCCTTCGACTGGTCGCGCAGGAACATCCCGATCACCGCGCCGAGATTGTGCTCCACCTGGATGACGAAGACTTTCTCATCGTTACCCACGAAGATGGCGCAGCCGCTGTTCGCGGGGAGAATCCCGCGGATCTGCACGGGCACCACTTCGTTCTTCATGCCGGGATTCTAGGCCGGGGAAAACAAAACTCAAGCATCACGCTGCCCTCACCACACCTCCACCGGCCCGCGCGGCACGGGGATGCTCGACCGCTGGGCCGACGCCGGGTCCTGCATGAAACTCGCCACCATCGGCGGCGGGGCGTAACGCGGCAGCAATTGCCCGTCCCCGTCGCAGAACTGCTGCCGCCAGCGCAGGTAACGCTCCAGCACGTCATGAAATTCCGCGCGGCTGCTGATGGCCACGACCTTCTTGTTGAACTCGTTCACCGGGCCGAACCGCTTGGAATACCACGGCGCGACCTTGCGGAACATCCGACAACCGTGCACCTCGGTGAACACGTCGACCATCAGGTCCAGGTGCCGGCACATCACGCGGATGCGTTCCTCGAAACGCGGCTCGGGCTGCAGCTCGCCCGTCGCGAGCAGATGCCGCGTCTGCGCAAAAATCCACGGATTGTAAAACGCCCCGCGCCCCACGCTCACGCCTGCGCAACCGGTCTCGTCGAACATCAGCTTCGCCGACTCCGGCGTGGTCACGTCGCCGTTGCCGATGACCGGAATGCGCTTCACCGCCGCAACCACCTTGCGGATGCCCGCGAGATTCACCGTCCCGCTGAAACCCTGCTCGCGCGTGCGACCGTGCACGAAGATCGCCGCCACGCCGGCATCCTCCAAGGCCCGCGCCAGATCCGGTGCGGTGATGTTGTCGTCGTCCCAGCCCAAGCGCATCTTGGCCGTCACGGGGATTTTGACCGCGTCCACCATGCCTTTGACCAGCGCGGCGGTTTTCGCGTGTTCAGTCATCATCGCGGAGCCGCCGCCCCTTGCGCACCGGGCAGCCCATGTTGATGTCCACGCTGGCAATGCCGCGCCGCTCCAGATCCACCGCCGCATCGCGCATTTCCTCCGGCACGGAGCCGAAGAGCTGCACGGCCAGCGGCTGATCACGCTCGTTGGTCTCGATGAGCTTGAGGGCCTTGCGGTTTTCTTCCAGCAGCGAGCGGGCGTTGACGAGGTCCGTGGTGCACAGGTCCACGCCGCCGACCTCGCGGATCACGAGCCGGAAGGGCAGGTTCGTGTAACCCGCCAGCGGCGAGAGGAACAAATTGGACTGAAGCTCAAGGGGCCCGAGCCGGAACATGGTGCTAGCATCCCGCCCGCCGCGCGGCGACGCAAGCGCGCGGACAGCCACCGCTCACAACTCCGCCTTGAGCCGGGCCATCAGGTCCGCGTGCCTCTCCAGCGCGGGGAACTGCGGGAACTCACGCTTCACGTTCTCCGGTGCGTGCAGCAGGAAGCCCTGGTCCGCCTGCAACAACATGGACGTGTCGTTGTAGGAATCGCCGGCGGAGAGCACGCGGTAGTTGAGCAGTTGCAGCGCGCGGACGGACTGCCGCTTCTGGTCCACCATGCGGAGCTGGTAGCCGGTGATGCGGTCGTTTGCCACGAGGAGCCGATGGCAGAAGAGCGTGGGCCAGCCGAGCTGCCGCATGAGCGGCTGGGCGAATTGCTCGAAGGTGTCGCTCAGGATGATGACCTGCGTGAGCGAGCGCAGTTCATCGAGGAATTCCTTCCCGCCCGGCAGCGGCGCGAGCGTGCCGATGACGGCCTGGATGTCCGAGAGCTTGATCCCGTGCTGGTCGAGGATGCCGATGCGGTAGGCCATCAGCTTGTCGTAATCCGGCTCGTCCCGCGTGGTGCGGCGCAACGCGGGGATGCCCGTCTTCTCGGCGACGGCGATCCAAATCTCCGGCACCAGCACGCCTTCCAAATCCAAAGTGACAATTGTCTGTTTCACGGCGCGAAAGCGTGGGGGGACGAGGCGGTGAAGTCGAGTGCGGCGTGGATAGCAGGGGGCCGGATGGCTCCGCCGGAAAGGCAACGGCCCGAGCCATCCGGGCGCTTGCCTTAGCCGTTCAGGCGGTTGCCGGAGCCAGTGAGGCAGTTGCCTGAGTGGTTCGGGAGGTTGCCTGAGTCGTGCAGGCAATTGCCTAGGCCGCACAGGCAATTGCCTAGGCCGCACAGGCAGTTGCCTGAGTCGTTCAGGCAGTTGCCCGAGTCGTGCAGGCAGTTGCCTAAGTCGCGCAGGCAATTGCCTAAACCGCGCAGGCAACCTCCCTCGCCGCCCGGAAGGGTCAAACGATGGCTAGGGAAGCTGACCAAACGACCCGGCCGGGTCGGCCGGGGTGCCTTTTTACCCCCTACCCCGCTTCTTAATGACTCGGCCAGTGGAAGTTGGGGCTTTTGGGCAAGGGGCTTCGGCCCAAGTCGGGCCGGGCTACTTGGCGGTCAGGCGGCGGGTGATGTATTCGCGGAGGATGGGGATTTTGGCCTTGGCGAGGAGCAGTGCGCCCTTGGCCGGGTCGGCGGCGACTAGGGGCTCGGTGGCATACCAATACATCAGCGGGAGGTTGTGGTCGGCGGCGTCCTCGGCGTGGGCGAGGAGGGCTTCGACGATGGGCGTGCGCTCGGCCACGGTCAGCCGCTGGCAGGCGCTGGCGAGGTAGAGGCGAACGACGGGCGATGGGTCTTCCTTCGCGAGCCGGGCGAATTCTTTCAACGCGGCGTCGCCGGGTTTGTGGTCTTCGCAGAGTAGCTGAATGGTCCAGGCGCGGACGGACTCGGCCTTATGCTTCGATAATTTTACGGCATCCGCTTGGTCCAGCGCACCCATCGCGTGCAATGACCAGATCGAACGCAACTGGCTGCTCTCATGAGTCGGATACTTGAACCCCTTTTCGTGGACAATCATCGGGTCCATTTCGGTGAGGCCGAGCGCAGTTCGAATCCGGCCCTTTATCCAATCCAAGTTCTGGCCTTTGCTTGCACGCTCCTGCAAGACCCGTTGAGCGTGGCGGGTGAACCACTCGTTTTCAGAGTAGAGCAGAGCAAAAAGGTTCTTCTCATCGCGCTCAACCATCGAAGCCATCGAGGGCACGACCGTCATTGGTCTCTTCTCGCCGTAGCTGATCTTGAAAATGCGCCCGTTGCTGCGGTCGTGCACCGCCGGGTTGCTGCTGTGGCACTGCTGCTTGTCATACCAGTCGATCACGAAGACGTTGCCGTCCTGGTCAATCTGCTGGTTGAGCGTCTGGCTCCAGCGGTCGTTGAAGTTGACGAAGTCCGCGCCGTGCTTGCCCACGTAGCCGCTGCCCGCACGCTCGGGGATGTCCATGTTCAGGCGCTGGCCGTGGATGTTTCCGATGATGAGCTTGCCGTGGTATTCCTTAGGCCAGCTCCCGCCGAGATAGCACATGAGGCCCGCGTGCGCGTGGCCGCCACCGGCCTGATCGCTGCGACCGTTGCCCGCGTGCGGCCCGCCCGCGCCCGCATAATGCCGGTGGTCCGCGATGGTTTTAATGTCGTCGTAGATGAAGGGGTTGAGGGGCTGGGACAATTTGCCCTGCGCGAAATCTTGTTTGAAGTAATCCGGCGCGATGCGGCGGGCCTCTTCGAGACTCGGTGCGTAGTGCTGGCCGCCCTGGCGTTGGTAGCGGCCGCCTTGCACCATGTGGAAGAGATGCGGGATGACGCACGCCTCGATGAAGCAGTGGCCGTATTCGTTGAAGTCAATGCCCCACGGGTTGCTCGTGCCTTCGGCGAAGACCTCAAAGCGTTTCTTGGTGGGATGCCACCGCCACACGCCGGCGTTGATGAACTGCCGCTCGCTGTCCGGCGCGCCGACGACCTTGACGTGCGAATGCGTGAACACGCCGTGGCAGCCGTAGAGCCAGCCGTCCGGCCCCCACGTGAAGGTGTTGAGCATCTCGTGCGTGTCCTGCCACGCGAAGCCCTCGAGCAACTTCACTGGCTCACCGGCGGGCTGCGGACCTTTGTCGGTTTCCTTCACCGGGATGTGCAGCAGCCACGGCACCGCGCCGACATAGATGCCGCCGAAGCCCCACTCGATGCCGCTGGCCATGTTCAGCCCCTCCATGAAGACCGTGCGTTTGTCGAACTTCCCGTCACCGTTCGTGTCCTCGAAGACGAGGATGCGGTCCGTCCCTTTGCCCTCGGGCTGGCGCTGCGGGTAGGTGTAATTCTCCACCACCCAGAGCCGCCCGCGATCATCGATGCAGAAGGCAATCGGCTGCTTCACGTCCGGCTCGCCGGCGAAAAGCGTGGCCTTGAAGCCCGGCGGCAACGTCATCGCCTTCACCGCTTCCTCGGGACTCAGCCCGGCGAACTTCACGTCATCCTGCGGCAGCGGATTGGGCTTCTGCACAGGCGAATTCACGGCCACGGCGGCGAACTTCGGCTTCTCGGCGTAGAACTTGAAGTCGTCGAAGTTCACGTGGCCCCAGCCCCCGGTCTCCTCGTCCACGATGCGGATGAAAATCTCTTTGTCCTTCTGCGCCGCGAGGTCCACGACGACGGGCGACATCGTCTCCGTGTTCTGCCCGCGCGCGGTGAAGAACACCTTGTTGTCCGCCTTCGTCACGAGCTCGACGCGTGTGCCGGGCAGGCTGCCGCCACCGAGGAGGAACGCGGCCCACGGCTGGGTGGCCTTGAACGCCGCGCTGGTGAGCGTGCCCGTGGGCTTGTCCTCGAACTTCTCATAGCCGCCGAACCACCAATCGCCGATGTGGTTCGCGACCTTGCCCGCGCCGAACTTGCGGTTCTGGTCAATGGGGCCCTTCGTGGGCTGGCCTTTGGCGACATCGCCGGTGGCGGTCCAATCGCGCAGGTCGCCGGTCTCGAAGTCGGTGTTGAGGGGCTTGCCGTCGGCACCGACGGGCAGCGCGCCGCCGGGGAGCGGCGGGTTGGGCTTGGCATTCGCGGCGACGGCCGGCGCTCCCGTGCGCGTGATGACGGCTTCGGCCTTGAGTTCCTGTTTGCCCGCATCGGGGAACTTCACGGGCGGCTGCGCTTTCTCCCATTCCTCCTTCGTCACTTTCTTCACGATGTGCAGGTGGACAAACGTGCCCTTCTTGTTGCCCACCACCACGTCGGGCAGCTTGTCGCCGTTCACGTCGCCGGCCACGACCTGCGTGCCGATGCCGGAGTTATCGTCGATGAGGTGCGGCACCCAGTCCACGGCGCCGTTAGCGCCGCGCGTGAGCTTGAACCAGTAGAGCACGGCGGGCGCGCCGGAGTCCGCGTCGCCCGTGGGGCCGTGCGCCCAGAAACGCTTGCCGGTGACGAGGTCCTTGAGGCCGTCGCCGTCCATGTCCACGAGGTCCATGGCATGGAGCTGCGAAAATTTAACGCCGTAGCGGTTCTCGCTCGGCTCCTTGTTCATGATGACGTGCTGCTTGAACTGGAGCTCGCCCTTCGCGTCCTTCTCCGCGAGCTGCTCCCACCACACGAAGCCGAAGCCGTGCGCCGCGAGGCTCGTGATGATGTCCGCGCGCCCGTCGCCGTTCACGTCGTAGGCATACATCTGCGCGCCGCCGACATTGAATTTGAACGGGTGGAACTTCCACACCGGGTCGCCGGCAAGCGACGCGGGCTGCTCCCACCAGCCGTTGCTTTCCAGAATGTCCGCCCGACCATCGCCATTCACGTCGCCGAAACCGAGGCCGTGCGTGAAGCGCTGGTAGCCGCCCTTGGGCGAGATGGGATGGAACGTCCACTTCTCGGCGGGCTTCTCCCAGTTCGGCGCGACGTAGCCAATGAAGCCGCCGCTCATGCAGACGATGACAGGCTTGCCGGTGCCGAGCAGGTCGCCCCACGTCGGCGACTCGTTGTCCACTACGTCCCAGACTTTGTGGCGCGTCCATAGCGAGTCCGTGGCGAGGCCAGCCTTGCCGGGATTCTCAAACCACGAGGCATCCGCGCCAGGGAAACCGTAGATCAAAATGTCGGGGAAGCCATCGCCGTTGAAGTCGTGCGTGAACGCGAAGAAGTTGTCCGAGTAAGTGTTCTTGCTGCCCAGCCCGCCCTCGAAGCCGGGAATTTTCTCCTCGGTGCCGTCGGCCTTCTTCTTCGTGAACGTGCGCGCGTCGTCGTAGAACTTGTGGCGCGTCTTGAAGTCCGGCCCCGCCCACCAATACGGCCCGGAGATAATGTCCTGGTGCCCATCCTGGTTGAGGTCGGCGAAGGTCGCACCCTCGCTCCAGAACTGGTCGGTGAGCCGGATGTTCTTCCAAGAGTGAACGTGGAAATCGGCGGCGGCGGCGGACAGCAGCGAGGCGCAAAGGCCCGTAACAACGAGTGAAATCGGCTTCATGCCGCTGGTTGTCGCAAGCAGCGGCAGCAGGGTCAAGCGGATTGGCCGGCTGCTCCTGCGCGCGTGCTGGCGCCGCCCGGCCGCGCCGATTCACTCGACGCCGTGCTTGGTGCGGAGACGCGTCAGGGCGGCGGTGGCGGCCTGGCTTTCCGCGAGCTTCTTGCTCTTGCCGGTGCCGCGCCCGATTTCCTCGCCTTTGTGCAGCACCGCGCATTCGAAGCTGCGGTCGTGATCGGGGCCGGAGGCGGAGAGCACTTGATATTGCGGCGCTTCGTCGGAGATGGCCTGGAGGATTTCCTGCAACGCGCCTTTGGGGTTGTCCATGCCGGGCGCGCTCTCGATATCCGCAAGCGCGGCGGCGAAGGTGCGCAAGATGAACGCGCATGCCACCTCGTAGCCGCCGTCGAGAAAGAGCGCGCCCAACACCGCTTCATAGGCATCGGCGAGGATCGAGGGTCGCTCGCGCCCGCCGTTGAGTTGCTCGCCTCGGCTGAGGACGAGGTGCTCGCCGAGCCCGAGGGCACGGCCTTGCTCTGCGAGGGCAACCTGGTTCACGAGCTGCGCGCGGATTTTCGTGAGCGGGCCTTCGTCGTGCTGCGGGTAACGGTCGTAGAGCTCGCGCGTGAGCGCGAGCTGGAGGACGGCGTCGCCGAGGTATTCGAGCCGCTGGTTGTGCGCCTGGCTGGACCCGGCCTCGTGCGAAATGGACGGATGGGTCAACGCCAGCCGCAGCAGGGCCGGCTCACGGAACCGGTGGCCGAGGCGGGCTTGAAGAGCATCAAACGTGGACACAGGGGGCGGGTGTCAATTAGCCGGCTCCTCATTGCCACCCGCCAGCGCGGCGACGGGCGGCTGCTCGGGCGGCGTGATGTAGGCGGCGGGCTCGACGGGCGTTTCCAGCCCGTGCTCCATCAACGCGGCGACCTGCCGTTGCACGGCTTCGAGCTGGTTGAGCTGCAGCTCCGGATCGGGAATGGTGAACACATCACCGGTCTTCGGCTGCTCATAGACGAACACCCGCCCACCATTCTCCCGCAACTGCGCCTTCACCTTGAGAATCTTTTTGCGCTCCAGCATCACCGCCAGGATGTAGGCGGCGGCGCGATACTGCGGGTCGTTCTTTTCCATCAGCTTGCGCAGGATGGACTCCGCCGTGTCCTTCTGGATCGCCTCGGGCGGCGCGGCCGGCGGCGCTTGATACTCACCCACCCAGTGCGAGATGAAGCCCTTGCGGTCCTTCGCCCCCTCGCTGAACTGCGCCGCCCAGCACGCCTCGCACACGTCCTGCCGCACGAGTTCGTGCCGCTCAAACGCCAGCAGCGTGTGGTAGGGCTGCTGGTTGGCGAAGGGCGCTTCACAGGCCCGGCAGGCATGGGCGCGGCTTTGGATGTTCCAGTCGGTCATCAATAGAGTTGAGTTGAGCGCGCGGGCGCTTAGGATGCGCGGACTTTATCGGCAGCCCGAAACCAGTGGCAATCCCTTTCCCATGAACGCTGAACTCAAAACCAAACTCGCCCAAGTCCGCTCCCTCCTGCGCGCCCACTCCGCCGAGGCCGCGCTGCTGGGCCTGCAACCCAACTTCTCCTGGCTCGCCTGTGGCGGCGAGGCCCACATCCCCCTTAACAGCAACCTCAGCTTCGGCCAGCTCGTCGTCACGGCCCGTGGCTTCTACCTCCTCGCCAATCGCATCGAGATGCGCTCGCTCCAGGACGAAGTCGTCCACGGCCTCGGCGCCACTCCCCTGCTGTGGGAATGGCACGACAGCGCCAGCGCCGTGCAGGCCCTCAAGCAGGTTGCCGATCCCGCCAAGACCCTCTCCGACTGCGGCGATTGGGGCACCACCGCGCGCCCCGATCTCTTTGCGCCGCTGCACTACTCGCTGCAAGAGGCCGAGGTGAAACGCTACCGCGCCCTGGGCAAGGCCGCCGAAGCCGCGTTGAACGAAACCTGCCGCAGCCTCCGGCCCGGCCAGACGGAATTTCAAATCGCCGGCCTCCTCGCCGAGCGCGCCTGGGCCCGCAACCTCACCCCCGTCGTCGTCCTCGTCGCCACCGACGAACGCATCAAGAACTACCGCCACCCGCGCCCCACCCCGAAGAAGTTGCGCAAGTTCGCCGAGGTCATCCTCTGCGCGCGGCAGCACGGCCTCATCGTCGCGCTCACGCGGATGGTTCACTTCGGCCCCATCTCCAAGGACCTGCGCCGCCGCCACGATGCCGTCTGCGCCGTGGACACCGAGCTGCACCTCGCCACGCAGATTGGCACACCGGTCAAGGACATCTTCCGCCAGGGCGTCGCCGCCTACGATGCCACCGGGTTCGGCGACGAATGGCACCTCCACCATCAAGGCGGCCCCTGCGGCTACCAAGGCCGCGACTACCTCGGCTCGCCCACCGCGCCTGGCGTGGTGTTGGAGAACCAGCCCTTCGCCTGGAACCCCTCCATCACCGGCACCAAGAGCGAGGACACCATCCTGGCCACCCGCCAAGGCGTGCAAGTCATCACCCCCGCCACGAACTGGCCCATGGTGACCGTCGAGGACGACGACGGCCCGTGGCTGCGGCCGGATATTCTGGTGCGCTGAAGCGCGGGGTGGGGGCGCATCTCCTTTCCCACTTTCGTGCCGGGCAACAAGGACGGAGGCATTCGCGGCCGCCCAGCCGCCGCCGGCTTTCACCCTCACCCCGGCCCTACCCATGAACCTGTAGCGGCGGTCTGTGACCGCCGACCGGGGCGTCCCTCGCGCAGGAGTGGCCGCAACCCGGCGCTCACAGAGCGCCGCTACAGCCGCCCCAGGTTCAGGGGCTGAAAGCGCGGGCCTTGGCGAACCGTGGATTCTCTCCCTTCGAGGGAGCGGGAGGCGCTTCGACGCTCGTGCATGGCTCCGCGCGGCCTGGTGGTTCGTGAGGCGGCCGGCGTGACCCCCTCTCCCAGCGGGAGAGGGCTGGGGAGAGGGAGAACGGCCACGACGCTCCGCACCGTTACCAGCAACTAAGATGAGCCCGTGATGGCTGGCAATCGAACCCCGAGGGGTCTTCACTAAAGGGGTGACCCCATGCGACCTGAGGGGTGACTCCTCGTCATACAAGGGGTGACTCCTCGTCACGCGAGGGGTGACTCCTCGTCGGGCGAGGGGTGACCCCATTTCAGACGAGGGGTGACTCCTCGCCGC
>RFVF01000133.1 GCA_009922615.1 Pseudomonadota bacterium | reverse complement strand
GACGGGCAACTCCGTATGCTGAGTACCGGGACAGGAAGAACACCGGACCGAGATCTCGCAACTTCGCGAAATGGGGATACGGATCGTCCAGAGACGAATTCGCGTAAGGATCGAAGTCGGTCTCAGGAGCGGTCACCCAGCCGCCTTGCACCTTCTGCGGGCTGTTCATGCTTGCTTGTCTCCGCGGGCACGTAACGAGTGCATCTGCTCCAATGTAGATGTCGTGTTTGATCAAGTCAACGTTTTCGGTAAGATTGTTCGCATATCGAACTATCGACCCGGATGAACATGACGCAACCCAAGAAAGACATCGCGCCCGTCCGCAGCAGCGAGGAATCAGAGTACGTGATGGGGTTGGAAAAGGGATTGGCGATCGTCGAAGCGTTCGGACTCCTTCGCGGGGGCGGGAGTCTGACGCAAATCGCAGAGATCACCGGTTACAGCAAGTCTTCCGTACGCCGGTGTTTGTTAACACTGTGCAAGCTCGGCTACGCGTCGCAGAACGATCGACAGTTCCGGCTCGCAGCTCGCGCACTTAGACTCGGGCATGCTTACGTGGCCTCAGACGCACTCACCAAGGTAGCCCAGCCCATTCTAGAAATGATCAGCGAGCGTACACGCGAAACAGCGTCGATCGCGGTTCTCGACTTGCAGGACGCCGTGTTCGTGGCTCGCTCGACTCACCGGCGCAACTTGTCCAGCGGCCTGGGAGTCGGCTCCAGGCTACCGGCCTACTGCAGCGCGACCGGACGTGTGCTGCTGTCAGCGCGCCCTATCGACGAAGTGAAGTTCCTGTTGAACCGGATGGCCCGTCCTGCACTCACGCCGCGTACGCGCACCGGTCTGCGCGACATCCTGAATGAAATCGAGCAGGCCAGAGCTTATGGTTACGCCATCTGCGATGAAGAACTCGAACTCGGCGTGCGATCGCTGGCTGTCCCTATCCGCACAGGCCGTGGCGACGTGATTGCTGCACTCAGCCTGTCGGTCTCTATCAGCCGAATGAGTCGGCAGGAGGTCATCGACAATCTGCTGACAGAGATGGAGTTGGCCAAGCGCAACTTCGCCGCCTTGCTCTAGGCAAAGTCTGAAAGGCCAAATCCCGGTGCTGTACGCGTATCAAACTAACGCGAATGATGCGCACGCATCGATCACGTCCGTCGTTCGGGACGCAATTGCGCCGGGAACCGGAACAAGGTTTGAGTGCGGATGTGCCCGCCCAACGGGATTTCGCGGCAGCCAAAACGTTCGCTAGGAATCCAGGGAGCCCACTACGTTTGCTCGCTCGACGCCATCGGCGAGGGCTAGGGAGAATCTAATCTAGTCGAGATTCGCCAGGCGTTGCCGTGCGGAGCCAGTACTCTGAGGCGGTAGATGAATTAGCAGATGTCGTTGGCGGGCGAGGTTCGAGAAGCAGACCAGCGGGCCAGGATCCTGGCCGAGATTGATGCAGTTCTGCCCTGGGACGATCTGTGCGCGTTGATCGGGCCCCACTACCCCGAGCGCTGGCGTGGCCGCCTGCCGGTGTGACTCGAGCGCTTGCTGCGCATCCACTTCCTGCAGCACTGGTTCAACCTGAGCGACTCGGCGGTGAGCAAGCACCGTACGAATCGGGTGCGATGCGCGAGCTCACCGAAATTGATCTGGGTCACGAGTCGGTGCCCGACGAATCCAAGATCTGCAAGTAGTCCCGCCGTCTGCTGGAGCAGCACGAGCCGAGTCGGCGCATCTTTGGAAGTTGTTGGTACCCAGCTGCAGACCAAAGGCTTCCGGCCGCCCGGGCACTGTCGTGGATGCGACCTTCATCGCAACGCCCAGCTTGACCAAGAACGCCGCGGGCGAGCGCGACCCGCAGATGAAGCAGTCCAGGAAGGGCGAGCAGTAGCACTTCGGCATGAAGACCCATGTAGGCGTGGACGCCAAGAGCAAGCTGATTGACCGGGGGTAGCGACCCCCGGGCAGTACACGATGGCAAGGCGCCGCACTGCTGCACGGTAAGGAAACCGCGGTGTGCGGCGATGCGGTCTACACCGACTAGCTGTGAAGCGTCAAGAGGTTGTTTCCTGACGCGGGAAGTCGGGTGATCGGCGGCACTCGACCGATGCCGTGGTGCGGGCGGTGCCAGTTGTAGTGGTACTGCCAGCTCGCCAGAGCGGCAGTTCGCTGTGCTGAGTTCTGGTACGTCCAGCCGTAGGCCCACTCGCGCAAAGCCGACTGGATGAAGCGCTCGGCCTTGCCGTTGGTCTGCGGCCGGTAGGCCCTGGTGAACTTCTGTGCGATGCCCAGCTGGGCGCACGCAGCGCGGAAGGCTTTTGACCTGAAGGCCGAGCCGTTGTCCGTCAGCAAGCGCTTGATCGTCACGCCCAGCTTGCCGTAGTAGGCCACCGCGTCACGCAGGAACTGCACGGCGCTCTCCTGACGCTCGTTCGGCTGCATGCCCGTGAAGGCGATACGCGCGTGGTCATCCACGGCCACGAACAGGTACTCCCAACCGGCGCCCTCGACCGAGTCGCGCCGGTTGCCTGTCACCCGGTGGCTGGGCCGCTCGATTCGTCCGAGCTTCTTGATGTCGATGTGCAGCAGATCGCCTGGCTGCTCGTGCTCGTAACGCTGCACCGGCTCCCTGGGCTGCAGATCCGACAGCTTGGACAGGCCGGCGCGAGCCAGCACGCGGCTGACCGTCGCGCCCGACACGCCCACCTGCTGTGCAATCCTGGACTGCAGCAGGCACTTGCGGCGCAACTCCACGATCAGCAACGCAGTCGCCGGTGAGATTGATCTGGGCGAGTGCTTCGGGCGCGATGAAGCATCGGCCAGCCCCGATGCACCGTCGGCCAGGTAGCGCCCCAACCACTTGCGGGCGGTCGGCGGCGTCACTCCGTGGCGCGCCGCTGCTTGCGTGGCGCAAAGCCCCCGATCGGTCATGTCTTGGACCATCTCGAGGCGACGGGCGAAGGTAAGTCGGGCATTCTTATGGGTGTTCATCCGGCTGTTTCTGGAAGTGCTGGGTGTTTGGCGACTTCCAGTCTCCCAGACTCAGCTCGGGTGGACTCCAGATACAATCTATTGGAACTTCACAGCTAGATGGCAAGGATTCTGAAAGCGTGGCGCGCGCTCATCGGCCAGTTTCACAAAC
This sequence comes from Pseudomonadota bacterium, assembly GCA_009922615.1. Taxonomy (GTDB): domain Bacteria; phylum Verrucomicrobiota; class Verrucomicrobiia; order Limisphaerales; family SXTU01; genus SXTU01. The sequence goes on along the minus strand of RFVF01000133.1, from coordinate 6,860 downwards.
TGCCTGAGAAGCTGATGAGAACGCTGACCGGGGACCGAGGCACCGAGTTGGCGCAGCACAAGGCCTTCACCGAGTCCACGGACGTACAGGTGTACTTCTGCGATCCACGCAGCCCTTGGCAGAGGGGATCCAACGAGAACACCAACGGGCTGGCTGCGCCAGTACCTGCCAAGAAACGCAAACCTGTCCGCCTTCAGCCAGCGGTAGTTGAACGTCATAGCCCCAAACTCAACACCCGGCCACGCAAGACCCTTGGCTACATCGCACCGGCTGATAAATTAGCGGCAGCGTTGCGCCGACCGGTTGAACTCACCCTCGGCCAAATGCGGGTGTTGCGGCATGAGCCGCAGAAACCAGGTCAGGGGGCCCTACGACGCCGGCACTGGCCGATTAGGGCGTGCCCTGCGCGCTCACCGCCCCACAAGCAGGTTGGGCAGCCAAGTGGCGACACCGGGCCATAGGAAGATCACTACCAACATCGCAAAGGAAATTACCACGAAGGGCATGGCGCTCGCGAACACCTGCCCCATCGTGATGTGCTTCGGCGCCACGCCTTTCATCGTGTAGAGCAGCATCCCGTGGGGTGGCATCAGCAGCCCCAGCTGCATGCAGATCAGGTACATCACGCCGAACCAGACCGTATCCACCTGCAGCGCCTTAATGATTGGCATATAGAAGGGGAGCGTTAGAAGCATCATGCTGACCTGGTCGACGAACAGCCCAAGGAACAACAGGATGCCGAGCATGATTGCCACCACAACCATAGGCGACAATCCTGCCGCACGGACGACTTCCACGACTCCGTTCGTAGCCCCGGAGAAGCTTAGGACCTGCGAGAAGGTAGTCGCCGCAACAACGATGAACAGGATCATTCCGGAGATCGCCACCGTGCCCTGCAGTGCGGCGACGAGCGCAGACCACGAAAGGGCGCGGTACGCCACCACGATGAACATTGTTGCCGCGCAGCCAATCGCCGCCGCCTCGGTGGGCGTCGCCACGCCGCCTGAAATCACGGCCACGATAGTTACGAAGATCAGGCTGAGCGGGAGCACGTAAACCACGAAGCCGCGCCACCGTTCCCAGCCGGTGAATCTGGTGACCGCGATCTCTGGAGCGTACTCGGGCCGGCGGAGCACCGAAATCACGATGTAGCCGACGAAAGATGCGGCGAGCAGCACGCCAGGCACCACGCCGCCAATCAGCAGCTTCGAAATTGAGATTCCCGCCAGACTTCCGAGCAATACGGCGAGGGCGGACGGTGGGATCAGCATGTCAATGCCGCCAATCGCCATTATTGGCCCCATCCCCAGCTTCGGGTGGTACCCCTTCGCCAGCATCATCGGAAGCATCAAGCTGCCGAGCATGGCGGTCGTTGCTATGGTGGACCCCGAAATGGCCGAAAAGAATGTACCTGCTACCACGGCGATAACCGCTAAGCGCCCCGGCACCTTTGGGATTAACCTATCGACGCCGTCAATTGCTTTTTGCGCCAACCCTGTGTGGAACAGGACCTCTCCCATCAGGATGAACAGCGGGATCGGCGTTAGCGAAAAACTAGCCACCGCGACAACACTGTTGCGTATCAGCTGCTCCAAGCTGTTGCTGCCGCCGAAGAACATCCAAGCCCCTACCACGTTCACGGCGAAGAACGAGTAGGCCACTGGCAGTCCCAGGAACAGCAGTACCGTCGTCCCGCCAAGAAGCAGCCACGCCGCGGCTTGCCAAGTCATACGCCCTCCTTCAGGCAGCCGATGTGGCCTCTTCGCGCATCCGCCGCGGTCCGTGCGTCAAGCGACGCATGCGCAGAGCAAACTCTGCGGACAGCAGTCCAAGCGATAGCGGCATAGGCAGATACAACCACCACTCGGGGAATACAATCTCGCGGATCACCAACGAGTCTTGAGCCAGGCTTTGCAATATCACGCGTACGGACGCGACTGCGAAAAGGCCGCTGATAACCACGCCAGCAACGTCCACGCCCCATTCCACGGCCCATGCAGCCTGCTGTGGTAGGGCGCGCAACAGGAGGTCGACTCGGATGTGCTGGCCCTTGCGCAGCAGCAAGGGTGCCGCCAGGAACGTCACCGCGTATAGCGAATACTCGGCCACGGCGTTTGCCCAAATCACTCCGGTGCGGACTGTTGCGCGCAAGGTCACGTCCGCGCAGATCACCACGACCATAACGAGCACTAGGGCACACGCAACTGCGGCCAGGCTAGCCTCTACGCGCCCAATCCATTGGTCCACGCGATCGGCAAGGCCAATGCGCGGTGCAGGCATCACTTGATCAGTCACGACTTGGTTGCTAGGTAGCGCCGCAACACCGGACCGTTGTCCGGGCAACGCGCAATAAGACCTTTCCATCCTTCTTCGTACGCGCGACGGACAAACTGCCTGCCCTCCTCGCCTTCGAAGCGAATTACCTGGATGCCGGCGTCGGCCTGCCGCTTTTCCTCCCGCGCGTTGATCGACTTGTAGTCCTCGTTAATCGACTCGACCCATGCCACGGCTGGATCAAGAACTGCGCGTTGTGCGGGCGTCAGCCGTTTCCACGCATCTAGATTCATGATGATGCTGGTCTCGGCGTTGTAGAAGCCAGGTTCGACACGGAACTTCGTCTTCGCGTGCAAACCCAAGTCGAAGATGCTGTTCATCGGCCAGCCATAGCCATCCACCAGACCACGCTCTAACGCGGTGTAGATCTCGCCCGGGGCGACGGTAACCACCTGCACTCCCAAAGCGGTCAAGAAGTCGCGGTAGAGCGGCGTCATGCGGATCTTCATGCCAGCGAGCTCGGCAGGCTTGCTGATCCTGCGATTCAGGAACAGGTAGAACGGTGAATGCGCGTAAATCGGTGCCACGTACTGCAAGTTACCTTTGGCGTTCCAAATGCGATTGATTGCCTCGTAGCCTCCGTTGCGCCGTAGCTCCTCGATGCTCACCTCCGACAGCTTGAGCGAATCCGACTCAGGGAACACGTTCGCGTAGAAGCCTCCATTGGCGTTACCGATGTCCACGACCCCATTGCGCACGGCATTACCTAGCTCGAAGCTCGGAATTGCTCTTGGCCCACCGACATAGTTGATGCGCAACACCCCCTTGCCGGTGGTATTGACGCGTTCAATGAACTTCTCGAAGTGCACGGACTGTGCGGTCTGCTCCGGAAAGGCGCTCACGGCTCTCAGGACTACCTCTTGCGCGCGCGCGGGCAAGATTGTTGAAGCGGCTGCGGTCGCCGCAGCGCCGATGGTGAATTGGCGACGTTGAATGGGCATTTTGGTGTCTCCTAAAGAGTTCTGGGTCTAAGCGGCGACAGCTGGCGCAGGTGATAGCTGTTCGGGGATGATATTCATGATGTCTCCTGGCGACTGCCCAGCAACTCTGCGGTTAAATTCTTCTAAAGGAACACGCCGCCGCCATCGACGGCCATCGTCTGGCCAGTCATGAAAGCCGCTCCGTCACTTACAAGAAAGCCGATAGCACCGACGAGGTCGGCCGGGACCTGATCACGCTGGATACACCGACCGGCAGTGCGTCCATTGTTGCCAATCCGGTTTTGCAACTCGGTCTGCAGTACGCCGTCGCTCAGCGTGAATCCAGGTGCGATGGCGTTGACGGTAATGCTGTCTCTTGCCAATTCGCGGGCGAGCGAGCGGGTGAGGGCGATCAGGGCTCCTTTGCTTGCGACGTAGTGAGCCATGTTTGCGGTGCCCTTCATTGGCACGGTCGAGGCGATGTTCACCACCCGACCTCTACTGCTTCTGCGCAGCGCGGGCAACGCGGCCTTCGCGCAGATGAACGGCCCTAGCGTATTCACCTCCATCACGCGCATCCACTCATGGCTGCTGATCTGCTCGAAAGGCTTCAACTCCAGGGTGGTGAACAGCCCTGCGTTATTGATCAACCCGTCGACGCCGCCGAACTCCTCTTCGCCCGCGCGAACTACGGCCGCCATCTCTTCCTCGTCGACCACGTCGGCCTTGAGGCCGATTGCCTTCGTTCCGCTGCCGCGTAGCCGCGCTGCGGCCTCCTCAGCGCCCCGTAGATCAGCGATCACGATCTGGTGGCCAAGCTGACCCAGATGTTCGCAGAACGCGTAACCGATGCCACTGGCGCCGCCGGTAACGATGATGGTTTTGGGTTGCTCCATTGCCACTTACTTTCTCCTCGACGATTTCAGAATGCTGTGAGCAGGCTTGCGAGTCTCACGTTCGTGTCTGCTGCCTGGTCCATGTTGACGTTGACCCCAGCCGCCAGAAGCTTGCGTGCGGCCATGTGGTCCGCTGCACTATTGATGGATTCAACTGCAGTCAGCCGTCCGCAGCGAAAGCGCAGCACGGAGAACCTTCCGTCTTCCAACGAACCGCGAATCACCGAAGTGTCGCTGCCGTGAGCTAGTCCAGCGATCTGCAGCCGGTTGCTGCCCTGATTGCTCCAGAACCATGGCACTTTCTGGTAGCCGCTTGATTTGCCGACCAGCCGGCCAGCGACGCAGCGTGCCTGGTCGACAGCGTTCTGCACGGATTCGAGCCGCACGAGGTCGTTGAGGCCAGAGATAGGGAAGCGCGCGCAGTCACCGATGGCTGAGATGGCGCGGTCACTGGTCACCAGCAGGTCATCAACGACGACGCCGGAGTTGACCTGAAGGCCGGCCTCGCGCGCGAGAACGTCGTTCGCCTCCACACCAACGCCCATCACGACGAGATCCGCTGCGAGAGTGTCGCCACGGTGCGTTGCCACGGCACGAAGACCGGCCTCGCTCCCGACAAAAGCCTCAGCCCTTGTGGAAAAGTGGATTCGTGCGCCTGCATGAGCTAGTGCAGCGGCGAGGAATTCGGCCGTTTCGGCCGAAACCGATCGCTCCATCGCCTTTTGCGAGAACTCAAGAACGTCCACTTCCAGCCCGAGCTCGCGCGCAACGACCGCGACTTCCATACCAATGAAGCCTGCGCCGATGATTACGATCCGCCGCGTTTCCTGTAGGCGTTCACGCAGCGCGCGAGCATCCGCGAAAGTGCGCAGTTTGAACACACCCGGGAGGTCCACACCTGGCAGTCGAGGCATTCGCGGTGTCGCGCCAGTGGCGAGTACCAAGTGCTCGTACCTTCGCGTGCCGCCGGAACCAAGCCATATCGCTTGCGCCTGGCGGTCGATACCTACAACGCGCTCACCGTGCAGTAGTTCGATGTCCCAGTCGGCGTAGAACGCAGCGGGCCTCAGCTCCAATTGCTGTTCGCCTATCCTGCCGGCGAGAAAGTCCTTCGACAGAGGCGGTCGCTGGTAGGGCACGCCCGGCTCCTCGCCGACAAGCGTCACGCGGCCCTGATAGCCTTCCTCGCGAAGGGAAGCCGCTGCTTGGAAACCCCCTTGGCCGCTTCCCACGATCACCACACTGGACCGCAATTTCCGACTCCGTTCAAATCTGGCGCAAGGGGACATGGACGACGATTTCTTCGACGTCCGGGCCGATAACCAGTTGGCATCCAAGTCGGCTGTTCTCACGCCGGCCGCTGGCTGCGCTTTCGAGCATCTCGTTCTCCACTTCACTCACCTGCGGCACGGCGTCGTGGCAACCGGAGTCGAGATACACGTGGCAGGTGGCGCACATAGCGGCGCCACCGCATTCGGCTACGATTCCTGGAATCCCATTGGCAACCGCGGTCAGCATAACCGTAGCGCCCACTTCGACCGGGATAGATCGACGCTCGCCGTTCGGTTGAACATAAGTGATAGTCGGCATTTGACCTCGGTATAAGTCGGGAGGAGGAAGCGCGTACTCAGGCGACGATCACGCGGACGGGCATGCTGTTGTAGCCACGCACCGAATTGTTGTAGTGAATAACTGGCTGGCCCTCGAGGCGTATTTCTTTGACACGTTTTGCGAGCGCAGCAAGCAAGATTTCGCCTTCAAGCCGCGCAATCATCTGGCCGACGCATCCGTGAATCCCCGTACCGAACGCCATGTGCCCGGACGACCGGCGGGTAATGTCGAACCGATCGGCAGTCTTGCCCCAGCGCCGCGGATCTCTATTGGCGGATCCGATGAAGACGCAAATCTTCTGGCCTTTACCCAGCTTTGCCTCAGCGATCTCCACCTCGCAGGTCGTGGTTCGGTAGAACGAATGAAAGGTGCTTTCGTAGCGGAGCACCTCCTCAAGTCCTTGCCGAGCTAAGCCGGGGTTGGCGTGGAGCAGCGCCCATTGCTCAGGGTGCCGCGCGAACGAATTTATGGCGTGGCACAGCGTGAACACGGTGGTGTCGAATCCGGCGGATAGAAGAGTCCGCACCAGTAACGGTGCTTCGTCGGGTGCGAGCAGACCCTCGTCTGACGCTCGATACAGCCGAGCGCCCAAGCCGTCGTGCGTGAGTTTTTCGCGCTTGCACACCTCGCCAATCCAGTCAATCGCGCCGGCTTGTGCGTTGGCGAAGCAGGTCTTGAAGCGCTCGTTAACTGGTCCAAAGGCGTTAAACGCCATGTCGCCGTATGGCAACAAGTACTGGTGGCGACCTTCCGCCGGGATGCCAACGGCATCAGCAAAAACCTTTAGCGGATAGGCTTTGCAGACTTCCTCCACTGCGTCAAAGCGGCCTTTTTCAAGGACGCGATCGACCAATAGCTCAGCTTCGCGCTCGAACGTCGGCCGCAACTTATTGACAGAAGCGGGGGCGAGAAGCCCACCCATCACCTTCCGAACCCGAGCATGCAGAGGCGGGTCCACCTCTAGGATGACCCCTGGGTCGCGCCATTGCGTCTCAGTCTGAGTCTGCAGATTGCTAAGCCCAACGCCCGCGCCCGAGCTGAACGTCTCCGGATCGCGCAGAACTGCCTCAACCTCTGCGTGACGGGCAACTCCGTATGC
>RFVF01000132.1 GCA_009922615.1 Pseudomonadota bacterium | reverse complement strand
GCGAAAACCCCGTCGCCGCCCCGCTCGACTACATCATCGCCGCCGGTCGCGCGCAGAAGGCCAGCCTAGGCCGGCTCGAACAGGCCAAGCTCATCGATGCCATCCAGAAATTCGAGGCTGGCGAAAGTCGTGCGCCCAAAGACCTGGAGGAACTCGTCACCATGAAATACATCGCCGCCATCCCCGCCGCGCCCGCCGGCATGAAATTGGAATACAAAGCCGCAGACGGCTCGTTCATGTATGTCCCCATCGCGCCGGCACCCGCCGCGAAGTAAGTCGCCCAACTCTTCTGCTCACGTATGCGCCGCCTTGTCCCACTCCTGCTGGTCTTTGTCTACCTAGGCTACTCCGCTCGCGCCGCTGACGACTACGTCCCCGGACCAGACTCGAAGAAGCAGCCCGGGGTTCCCGAGGGCGAGGTGCTCAAATTCAGCTTCGAGAACAGCAAGATCTTCCCCGGCACCTACCGCGACTACTGGGTTTACATCCCCAAACAATACGACCCCGCCAAGCCCGCGTGCGTGCATGTGAATCAGGACGGCGTCCAGTATTCCGCGCCCGTCGTCTTCGACAACCTCATCCACCGGAAGGAACTGCCCGTCATCATCGGCGTCTTCGTCATGCATGGGCGCGTGAAGGCCGCGACCACGAATGCCCTCGACCGCTTCAACCGCAGCTACGAATACGACGGCCTCGGCGACAACTACGCGCGCTTCATTCTCGAAGAGCTGCTCCCCGACGTGGAGAAGCGCACCGCCTCAGACGGTCGCCCTATTCGCTTGAGCAAGAGTGGCAATGACCGCGCCATCTCGGGCTCCAGCAGCGGCGCGATTGCCGCCTTCACCGCCGCGTGGGAGCGCCCCGATGCCTTCAGCCGCGTCTTCAGCACCGTGGGCACGTTTGTGGATCAGCGCGGCGGGAATGATTACCCCTCGATGATTCGCAAGGCCGAGCCGAAGCCGCTGCGCATTTTCCTTCAGGACGGCAGCAACGACGCCAACGGCGTTGGCGGCAACTGGTTCCTCGCCAATCAGGAAATGCTCTCCGCGCTGGAGTTCGCCGGCTACGAGGTCAACCACGCCTGGGGTGACGGTGGCCATAACGGCAAGCACGGCACCGCCATCTTCCCCGATGCGATGCGCTGGCTGTGGAAGGACTGGCCCAAGCCCGTCACCAAGGGCGTCGGCTCCAAGGCCCCGGTCATGAGTGTGCTCGTCGCGGGCGAGGAATGGCAGCTAGTGAGCGAAGGCCACGGCTTCACCGAAGGCCCGGCGGCGAACGCGAAAGGAGAAGTCTTCTTCACTGACATCCCCAAGAGCCGCATCCACAAGGTCGGCCTCGACGGCCAGGTCTCCGTCTTCGCCGAGGACACCGGCAACGCCAACGGCCTCATGTTCGGCCCCGACGGCAAGCTCTACGCCTGCGCCAACGGGAAGAAGCAAATCACCGCTTACGACGCGGCCGGCAAGGTCAGCGTCATCGCCGAGGGCCTCGAATCCAACGACCTCTGCGTCGGCATCAACGGCAACCTCTACGTCACCGATCCGCCGAACAAGCAGGTCTGGCTCATCAAGCCCGGTGGCGCGAAGAGCGTCGTGGACAAGGGCCTCGCCTTCCCGAACGGCGTGCGCCTCACGCCCGACCAGAGCCTGCTGCTCGTCGCCGACATGCGCGGCCAGTTCGTCTGGTCCTACCACATCAACGCCGACGGCACGCTCGCCGCCAAGCAGGCCTACCATCACCTCCGCATCCCGGACGGCCGCACCGAGAGCGGCGCGGACGGCATGACCACCGACACGCAAGGCCGCCTCTACGTCACCACCCACGCTGGCATCCAGTTCTGCGACCAGGCGGGCCGCGTGAACGGCATCATCGCCAAGCCGCAGCCCAAGTGGATTGCCAACGTCGTCTTCGGCGGCGCGAACCTCGACGAGCTCTACGTCTGCTGCTCGGACAAAGTCTTCAAGCGCAAGACTCAGGCCAAGGGTGTCCTCTCCTTCCAGCCACCCATCAAGCCGCCGATGCCGAGACTCTAACGAGCATTGAAATGCTTCTTCGAATCCTCAAAAGCAACCGAACTCCCTTTCGCCCCAAAAGTATTTGCGTTGCCGGAAACGCGCTGCCCGATAGCCTCGTCGCGACGCATGACTTTCAACGCCTGCTCGAACGAGATCCTCGCGCCTGAACTCACCGGCGAGGCCCGCGAGTTGATCGAGCAGCTCGGTGCCCCCGAGGCGCTGCCGACCTTGGCTCTGGCCACGGCGGCGTTGACGCTGGATGCCGTGCGCGATGTCCCGACGCTGCGTCGCTTTCTCGCCGGCTATCGCGCGCAAATCCTGGTGCCCATCGAATTGCCCGCCATTCTCGCCGCCCATGGTCACGCCTGCCGGGGCGAACTCCGCGAACTGCTCGCGCTGGATCGTGCGCTCGGGGCCGATGCACGCCTCCGTGAGTTCCGCGCCGCCAGCGCCGCCGTGGGCCGCCGGCAACTCAGCAAGCTCCGTCCCTTGCGTGACCAGCGGCTGGTGCAGCGCTACCTGCGCGCGGTGGAAGCCGGGGAAGCCCACGGCTGGCACACGCTCGTCTTTGGAGTGTTTCTTTCCCAGTATTCGCTGCCGCTGCGGCAGGGCTTGCTGCTGTATGGCCAGCGCACCTTGGGCGGGTTCCTGGATTCGGCTGCCGCGACGTTGCGACTTTCGCAAGTCACGGGAGACGAAATCTTCGCAGAGACCACCGAGCCGTTGGCGGACGCCGTGAATGGATTGCTGGAACCGCTTCCGCTCGTCCCGCTGGCGGTGGCGCGATAAGCCTTCCGGCATCCCTCCTTCGAGAGGCTTGATTTCGTCCACGGGGAAGCGTATGCCTCGCTCCCGTCACCGAAACATCAACCGTTGCATTAACATGAAACTGCTCCGTTCTGTTCTCCTCCTCACCGCCGTCTTGGCCTGCGTGGCCTCTGCACAGGCCCAAGCTGATAAAGCCGAAAGTGCCAAGCTCGAAGGCACCTGGGTCGGCGGCGTGCGCTCCCCGGCCGGCAAGGCCAAGGACGGCTCCGCGACGATGGTCCAGATCTCTGAACTCACCATCAAGGATGGCAGGATCACCAGTTGCAAAGACGGCAAGGGCCTGAGCCTCGGCAACTGCGAGAGCTTGGCGTTGAATCCCGCCAGCAAGACCCTGGATGCAACCGGCGACTCGAAGAACGGCAAGAAGGGCGTCTTCCAAGGCATCTACCGCGTCAACGGCGACAAGCTCGAATGGTGCGCGGCCAATCCCGGCATTGCCCGGCCCAAGGATTTCTTCACCACGCCGCAGGTGCAGTTCCACATGGTTTTCGACAAGAAGAAGTAACCGGAGCTGTAGCGGCGGTTATTTTGCCGCTGCCACCGCTTCGTCCGTCGCTTCGACCAGCACGCCGAGCGATTCCTCCAACGCCTCGCGCGGGATCGTCAGCGGCGGAGCGATCTTCACCGTCTGCCCCCACGCACCGACGGGCGCGAAGAGCAACAGGCCCTTCCACATGCAGCGCTCGATGATGGCGTGAGCAAGATCGTGGTCAGGCTCCTTCGTTCCGGGTTTCACCGTTTGCATTCCCGCGACCAATCCGCGCGCGGTGACGTGGCCGATGACACTGGGATGTTTGGCTTGAATCGCCTTCAACCCTGCGAGCAGCACCGGTTCCAACGCGGCAGCATTCTCCGTCAACTTCTCGCGGACAATCTTCCGCACGCTGGCCAACGCGGCGGCAACGCACACCGGGTTGCCCGTGTGCGTGCTTGTCATCGAGCCGGGCGGGAACTGGTCCATGATCGCCTCGCGACCGATGACTGCCGAAAGCGGCAACGAGCTGCTGATACCCTTGCCGCAACAAATCACGTCCGGCGTCACGCCGTAATGCTCGAACGCCCAGAACTTGCCCGTGCGCCCGAAGCCCGCCTGCACCTCGTCGAACGTCAGCACGATCTGATGCGCATCGCACCACGCGCGGAGTTTTTGCACAAACTCCACCGGCGCGAAATCCGGCCCCACGCCCTGATACGTCTCCATGATGACGCCCGCGACGTTCTCCGGCTGAAGCCCGCGCGCGGTGACCGACTTGAGGAACGAGTCAAAGCTCGTGTCTTGCTGCCAGTAGCCGTCCGGGAAGGGCGCGGTGATGATCGCGGGGTCTTCGTTTACGATCCAATTCTTTTGCCCCGCCATGCCGCCGGCTTGCTGCGAGCCCAGCGTGCGCCCGTGGAAGCCGCGTTCCCACCCGATGATGCCGATCTTCTTCTTGCCGCCGACCTTGATGCCGTGCGCGCGGCTCAACTTGATGGCGCACTCCGTCGCCTCCGAGCCGGTGGTGAGCAGGAACACTTTCTTCAAGCCCTCCGGCGCTAGTGCGGCGAGTTCGCCCGCCAGCTCCGCGCGCTCCTCGCTGGGGAAGACGTAATTGTGCAGCAGGTTGCTGTTCACCTGATCGAGGATGGCGCGCTTCACCTCCGGCGCGCAGTGGCCGGCGTTGGTCACCAGCACGCCGCTGGACCAGTCCAGCCAGCGGTTGCCGTATTTGTCATAGACCGAGATGTCCTGAGCGTGGTCCCACACGATGGGCGGCTGCCCGCGCATGGACTGCGGCTCGAACTTGCGCAGTTTTTCTAGGGTCGCGACGGAGTCCGGGTGCGGGATCGGCGTGACGATGCGGCGATACTTGGTTTCAACGTGCGGAACCGTCCGCGGAATGATGCTGAATTCTTTGCCCATAAATTGTGTGCCCGATTAAACGCCTTTGGCTGCGTGCTGGCCAGCCGTTCCGTTCAACACGGACAAAGACGAGCTGCCTTCGGCGCCGGCCAGTCGGCATCGAGCATCGCGAACGATGCGGTGTCGCCGTTGTGGCCCTTCACGATCATCAATGGGTGCATTCCAGCCCAAGGCGGCATCGTGAGCTACGCGAATTGTCCTGCCTATCGATGTTATTGTGATCCCAACGCAAACCGCGCACGGCGTCCCGTCGCAGGTGCGCCTTTGCCTTCTGCGGCGCGCTCTTTCCGCTTGCCTCGAGTCAGTCGGCCCGCATAATCCATTCCGTTGAGTGCATGGCGATTCAAGCACTGAACCGGCCGGTTTCGTGTGCAACTGCCTTTTCTCTCGAACGTGCTTCGGCGGGTTTAGGGTTGAGTTGGTTGCCGATGGAATCGGTGCATGTTTCTGGCTGCCGAAGCAATCGCCAATAGCTCTTTGGGTGACTGGTTGGGGTCGTAGCTCAGTTGGTAGAGCGTCTCGTTCGCAATGAGAAGGTCGCAGGTTCGATCCCTGTCGGCTCCACCACCCAGTCCGCTGGGCAGCTTCCCGTATTTCCCGCTTCGACGCCGACGGAGCTTTCAGCTACAGCTTGGTCGCGATGAATGTTGTGGTCACCTGCGGGCCAAGCTACGAGCCGATCGATCAAGCGCGGCGCGTGACGAATTTCTCCGCCGGCCGGCTGGGCATTGCCCTGAGCAACGCCTTCGTCGCCCGTGGCTGGCAGGTAACCTGTCTCAAGGGCGAGCAAGCCACCTGCGCCGACCCGTTGCACGCACAGCGCGTCCTTCCCTTTTCCACCAACGACGATCTCACCGCGAAGCTCGCCCGCCTGGCCGCTGAAGGCGGGTGGAACGCGGTCTTCCACGCCGCAGCGCTGTGCGATTTCCGGGTGGAGCGCGTGCTCGGGGAAAACGGCGCGGTGCTGGACTCGCCCAAGTTTTCCACGCGCGACGGACGGTTGAACCTCGTGCTCGCCCCGGCGGTGAAGGTCCTGCCGCAGTTGCGCGGGCTCTTTCCGGTCGCACGGATCGTCGGCTGGAAATACGAACTGGCTGGCACGCGCGCCAATGCCTTTGAGCAGGCCTGGGCGCAACTGGCCAACTGCCAGACGGATGCCTGCGTGCTCAACGGCGCGGCCTACGGGAATGGATTCGCCTTCTGTTGCCCGGGCACGGTGCGGACCTGCGCGGACCCGGCGGCTCTGGCAGATTGGCTCGGTCGTTGGCTGGAAGCCGCGCCAGAACTCCGACGTTGACGCAACGGGCTCCGCTGTTAGGTTGACTCCCGCAATGAACCTTCGCGCCTGGCGATTTAGCAACGTGCCGAGCGGCTATTACTTTAGCCGCCCTGCCTGCTAGCTTGCCGGGTTGCGCTGACAACAAAACTCAACCGACAAACCGCAGGCCGTCGCCTGCGGTTTTTGCATTTCAACCCGGCGCGGCCCGCATCACCAAAACACCACATGATCATCGTCCTCCGCCCCAAAGCCTCGAAGAAGGAAGAGTCCGCCGTGCTCGCCGAAATTCGCCGGCTCGGCTACCGTCCGCACGCCATGCGCGGCGTCGCGCGCACCGTCATTGGTGCCATCGGAGACGAGCGCACGCATCACACACTCGAGACGCTCACCGCGCTGCCCCAGGTCGAGAGCGTCATGCCCATCCAGAAACGCTTCAAGCTCGTCAGTCGCGAGGCGCACCCGGCCAACTCCACCATCACGTTGCCCAACGGCTGCGTCATCGGCGGCAAGGAAATCGTCGTCATGGCTGGCCCGTGCTCGGTCGAGAGCGAGAAGCAGTTGATGATCACCGCCGAAGCTGTGGCCAAAGCCGGTGCAAAGGTGTTGCGCGGCGGCGCGTTCAAGCCCCGCACGTCGCCTTACGAATTCCAAGGCCTCGGCGAGAAGGGCTTGAAACTGCTGGCCAAGGCGCGCAAGCAGACCGGCCTGTCCATCATCACCGAGCTGCTATCGGAAGATCACGCGGAGATGGTCGCGGAATACGCCGACGTGCTGCAGATCGGCACCCGCAACGCGCAGAACTTCCAGCTCCTCATCGCCGCCGCCAAGACCGGCAAGCCCGTGCTGCTCAAGCGCGGCCTCGCGATGAAGATCGAGGAGTGGCTCCTCGCCGGCGAATACATTCTCTCGAACAACAACCCCGGCCTGATGTTCTGCGAGCGCGGCATCCGCACCTTCGAGACTTACACGCGCAACACGCTCGACCTCTCGACGATCCCGATCATCAAGAAGGAGTCGCATTGCCCCATCGTGATTGATCCCAGCCAAGGCGCGGGCCGAGCGGACCTCGTCGTGGCCATGTGCAAGGGCGCGGCGGCCATGGGCGTGGACGCGTTACTCATCGAAGTGCATCCGAACCCGAAGGAGGCGTGGAGCGACGGCGCGCAGCAGCTCACGCTCGAAGGCTTCGCGCAACTGATGCGGGACCTGAAACCCTTCGCGGCAGCGGCGGGACGAAGCTGATCTGCTTCCACACAATCCCCGCTTTCCGCTCCCTCGCGGGCTCGCTATAGTCGGCCCACCGATGGGCTTTTATGTGCTGATCCACTGGGTCTCGCTCGCGCTGGCCGGGGCGACGCTCGCCATTCTGTCTGCCGCAGTGGTGCGCCAATGGTTCCGCCAGCGCCGCTCGCAGCGCGACGCACAACGACGCGAATCGCTCATGGCCCTGGCGCTGGAATACATCGAGGAACCGGAATTTCTGCCGGCCTTCAAAGCCCAGCTCCGGCCCGAGGATCAACGGTTGCTCGTCGAGCTGTTCGCCGGATTATTGCCGAAGGTGCGCGGCGACTACGCCGAAAAAGTCGTTCACCTCATGCGCGAAATGGGCCTGCGCGACCGGTGCCTCCGGCAGATGAACTCACCCAAATGGTGGAAGCGCGCCGATGCCGCCGCCGTGCTCGGGTGGTTCAACGAGCCCCAGGTCATCACAGCCCTCAGCCGGGCGATGGATGACCCGCAGGTGGATGTGCGGCTGGAAGCGGCGCGGGCGCTGACCCGCCTCGGCGCGGTGCAATCAGTCGCAGGACTCGTCGCGCGGCTGGCTGTGGTGGATGCATCGCACTCGCTCGGGGTGAAAGAGATTTTCCGCTCGCTCGGCACCGGTGCCGTGCCAGAGCTGATCAACGTCTTGGACAGCGATGTTTCCGATCAGGTGAAGATGCTGGCGGCGGATGCGCTTGGACATATCGGCGACGCGCGTGCAGTGCCCGCGTTGTTGAAACTGTTTCGCACGCAAGCCGCCAGTCCTGACCCGACCACCCAGCTCTCGCCGAAAATGCGGCGGGGCGAAACGGCCGGCCGGCCGGGTGCAGCGGTGAATGCATCCGTCGCCCTGCGGCTCGCGGTCATGCAAGCATTGAGTGTCCTGGTGGATCCGCGGGCCTTGGACGCGATCCTCGCGGCGCTGGATGATCCGGTGTGGGAGGTCCGGGCGCAGGCCGCCCATTGCGCCAGCCAGCTCGGCTCGGTTGACGCGGTGCCCCGGCTGACCTCACTGCTGAACGATGAACACTGGTGGGTTCGCTTTCACGCGGCAGAGGCGCTCTTCCGGCTCGGGGCGGCCGGGCGCGCCTCCTTGCTTCAGTCGGCGCGCGGCGCGTCCGCCCGCGCGGCGGACATGGCGGCGGGCCTGCTGCGGGAGAAAGGAGTGGCAGTGTGAGACACGGTCAAAGACCAACGGTCAAAGACCAACGGTGGCACCTTGAGGTCCGCCGCGTTTACGGCGCTTTTGCCTTCTGCCTTCTGCCTTTTGTTTTTTGCCTGCCCCCCGCATGACCTTTCTCTGGTTCATCGTGCGATTCTTCAACGGCTGCGTGCTGGCGTTGCTGATGGTGCAGAGCCTGATCTACCTCGCGCAGCTCGTGATCGCGTATCTCGAACTGCGCCAGCACCACCGCTCGGCGTCGCGATCCGATCCGTGGTGGATGCTCACCAGCGGCGTCGCGCTGCCCATCTCCATCCTCGTGCCTGCGCACAACGAAGAGGAAACCATCGTCGAGAACGTCCGCTCCATGCTCGCACTGCACTACCCGGACTTCGAGGTCATCGTTATCAATGATGGCTCCAAGGACCGCACCCTCGCTGTGCTCATCGAAGCGCTCGGTCTGCACAAGGTGGAGCGCGTCTGGCATGCGGATGTGCAACACAAGGAAATCCGCGGCCTCTACGGCAGCCCGCGTTACCCGCGCCTGCTGCTCGTGGACAAGGTCAACGGCGGCAAGTCCGACGCGCTCAACGCCGGCATCAACCTCTCCCGCTTCCCGCTCTTCTGCGCCGTGGATGCAGACTCCCTGCTGGATCACGACTCGTTGCTGCAAGTCATGCGGCCCTTCATCGAGGAGCCGGAAGAGATGGTCGCCGTGGGCGGCCGCATTTGCATCGTCAACGGCTGCACCGTCAAGTCCGGCCAAGTCGTCGAGATCGCTCTGCCCACGCAGCCGCTGCCCCTGCTCCAGAGTGTCGAATACATCCGCGCCTTCCTCATCGCCCGGCTGGCGTGGAGCCGACTGGGCGCGATGCTGATCATCTCCGGTGCCTTTGGCCTCTTCAAACGCAGCGCAGCCGTCCAAGTCGGCGGCTACAGCCACGACACGGTGGGCGAGGACATGGAAATTGTCGTCAAGCTGCACCGACACTTCCGCGAGCGCGAGCAGCCCTATCAAATGCGCTTCGTCGCCAACTCCGTCTGCTGGACGCAGGCCCCCGAGACGCTGGGCATCCTGCGCCGCCAGCGCTCCCGCTGGCAGCGCGGCATGATGCAATCCCTCGCCAAGCATCGCGGGATGATCTTCAACCCCAAGTATGGCCCCGTCGGAACCATTGGCATGGGTTACTTCTTCCTGTTCGACATCATCGGCCCGGTGGTGGAGCTGGCCGGGCTGCTGTTGGTGCCGGTGTCGTGCTACCTCGGCACGGTGACGCCGCACTTCTTCCTCGCGTGGCTGGCGCTGACCTTCACCTACGGCGTGTTCTTGAGCGCCAGCTCCCTGCTGTTGGAAATGATGGTCACCCGCACCACGCGCCCAAAGGATCTCGCCCTGCTGATGATGAGCGCGGTGCTGGAGAACTTCGGCTACCGGCAACTCAACAGCTTCTGGCGCATCGAAGGCATCTGGCAATTCCTCACCGGCAAGCAGGGCTGGGGTGCCATGCAACGCACGAAGTTTCAAAAATCCATGCCGGAGGCGGGAACG
>RFVF01000131.1 GCA_009922615.1 Pseudomonadota bacterium | reverse complement strand
AGCAATCGCCAAGGCGTGCGCCGGTAAAGTAGGCCGCGAGAATGAGGGTCTGCCATTCGCCCTTGGCGGCGTCCACAAGCATCTTCACTTCCGCCGGGGTGAACGTGCCGCGCTCCACGCTCTCCACGTCCGGCAGTTCCACGGCTTCGGCCGGGTTTGTCGGGATGAGTCCCTTGCGCCGGGCGGCGTTCAAGGCGGTGCGGATGATGCGAACGTCGAGGCAAGCCGTACTGGGTGAGATACCGGCCTTCAAGCGGGCATCAAGGAAGGCGTCCACGTCCTTCGCCACCAGGGCGGTGAGCGGTTTGGCCGCGCGCTTGCCAAGGCAGGCAAGGAAGCCGTCCACGACGCAGCCGTAACGCTCTGCCGTACCGGCGGACTTGCGGGCTTCCTTGGTGGCAAGCCACTGCCGGAAATGGTCCGCGATGGACACGCTCCGTAGCGTCTCGCCGGTGTCGGCGCGCTTCATAATGTCGGCGAGGATGTCGCGGGCTTGCGACTCCACGAGTTCACCGCGTTTGGCGATCTTGGCGGCGCGCTCCAGCTCCAGAGCCACAGCCAGGGCCGGGGCGCGGTCGGTTTGCTTCGTGGAGCGGAGCACAAGCCGTCCGTCCGGGCCACGGAATGCGGCGAAGAAGTACGGGGAACGGGGGCGGCGGTGTACAGATGCCATAACGGTGCTAACACTAGTGCTAACGTCCACTGGTGTCAACCGCGTTCAATTAGTGCCAAAAATAAGGCAAATATGCAAATCGTTGGGGCGGAACCGAAAGATGGGTTCGATTCCCATACGGGCTACCAATCTCGGTTCTGTCACCACGGAGTTGATTGTTGGATTTCTCCCCCGTGTCAGAGTGCGCCGTCAGGCGTTCAAGCTTCTTCGATTGTGGTTGGGAGTGCACGCCTCTTGGGCGGTGGGTTGCAGAGAATGCTCCGTGGTTCGATGGGAGTGTGAATTCCATCGATTGTAATCGCTCACGATGGCCGGCTGGCATTGATGAAAATGCCAGCCAGGCCCCCGCCGTTGCGCGATGGGGTTAACCCGTGATGCCGCCGGAGCTGGTGAAGATACCTTCCATCCACATCTTGAGCTGCTGTGGGTTGGAGGCTTTCTCCATCGCCTTTTCCTCGGTGATGATGCCTTGCTGGAGCAGGTTGAAGATGCACTGGTTGAAGCTCATCATGCCTTCGCCCTGGTCCACCCACATCGGCACACCGTCCACATCCTGAATCTTGTTGCTGCTCTCGATAAGGGGCAGAAGTTTGCCTAGCTGGTTTTCCTCGATGGCTTTCTTGATTGAGATCGTGTTGATCATGATCTCCAGCGCGGGGCGCATGCCGCCATCAGCTGTGGGCACCATGCGCTGGCAGCAGACGGCGCGCAATGTGCCGGCGAGCTGTCGGCGGATGGTGTCGCGCTCGTCTTGTTTGAAGTATTCCAGGATGCGACCTACGGAGCTGTTGGCGCTCGTGGTGTGCATGGTGGAGATGACGGTGTGGCCCGTGTCCGCCGCGCTGATGGAGGTCTGAAAGCTGACGGCATCGCGCATTTCGCCGACCATGATGACGTCCGGGTCTTCGCGCAGCGCGCTTTTCATCGCGCGGTGGAAACTCATGGTGTCGAGGTTCAGCTCGCGCTGTTCGATGAGGCATTGGTTCTCTTCGAAGACAAATTCGATGGGGTCTTCGAGCGTGACGATGTGCTTGCGGAAATTGTTGTTCAGGTGTTCGAGCATCGCGGCCAGCGTGGTGGATTTGCCGGAGCCGGTGGTGCCGGCCATGAGCACAATGCCGCGGGGGGATTCCGCCACGGTCTTGAGCACTTCCGGGAGGCCGAGTTTTTCAAACGAAGGCACGGTGCTCTTGATGTAACGCATAACGATACACCAACGGCCCAGAGACTGAAACACATTGGTGCGGAAGCGGCCGACACCGGGGGCCGAGTAGGAGAAATCCGTCTCGCGGTCCGCCTCCAGCCCGGCCTTCATGTGCTTGGGGCAAATCCCGTCAATGACGCTCTGCATCCACGCCTGAGTGGGCACGAAGTCGATGGAGTGGAACGCGCGGCTGATGCGGAACGAGGCGGGCGTGCCGACCTTGATGTGAACGTCGGAGCAGCCGCCATCGACGCCGGCCTTCAGGATCTGGTTGAAAAACGCGACATCCTCGTTCGCGGGCTCGTTAACAGGCAAAGACATATAACGCGGACTCTAGTAAGCGCGCAATTTCATGCCAAGTTGGAATATGCCAGCAACTGCAACCGCGCCTGCACCAGCGGGGTCAGTTCTAGGAAGACCATCGAGATAACGTAGCCCTGATGCCGGTCGCCTTGGCAGTCCACGACCACACCCTTGGCTTGGATTTCTCCATCATCCTCCGGGTCGTGCAGATTCACAGTCAGCTCGGTCCACTCTGCAATTGGTTTGGTGCTGCGGAATTCAATGCCGTTCTTTCGGACGCGGGCGGTCGCAGAAGTCAGGCTCGGCGAACTGGAGGAAACAGATCTACGCGTGCTCATTAGGATGGGGGCAGCATACCACCAAACGGCCGACCGTCAAAGTGACTGGTCCGCATCTACCACTCGATCACCGCTGCGCCCCAGGTGAGACCGGCTCCGAAGACGACAAGGAGCACCAGATCGCCGCGCTGGAGTTTCCCCGTGCTGACCGCCTCGTCGAGTGCGATGGCCACGCTGGCCGCGGAAGTGTTCCCATACTTGTCGAGATTCACAAACATCTGCTCGGGCGTGGCTTTGAGACGTTCGGCGACGGCGTCGATGATGCGCTGGTTGGCCTGATGCGGGATGACGCACTTGATCTGGCTGACCGTGAGTTCGCAGCGCGTGAGGGCCTCGCGTGCGGCGGTGCACATGGCGTTGACCGCGCTCTTGAAAACTTCCTTGCCGTCCATTTTCAGAAAGTGCAGCCGTTGGTCCACGCTCTCGTGTGTGGCCGGGAAGCGACAGCCACCGCCGGGCTGGGAGAGCAGGCCACCCTTGCCGCCGTCTGCACCCATACAGGCGGTGAGTAGCCCATGCGAATCGGGCCGGTGCTGGAGGACGGCCGCGCCCGCGCCGTCCCCGAACAGCACGCAAGTGGTGCGGTCCTTCCAGTCGATGATCGAAGAAAGTTTCTCCGCGCCGATGACCAGCACGCACTCGCTGGTGCGGGACATGATGAATTGCTGGCCTACTTCCAGCGCGTAGATGAAGCCCGAGCACGCCGCCTCGAGGTCGAAGGCCGCCGCCCGCTTCGCCCCGATCTTGTGCTGCACCAGGCAGGCCGTGGATGGGAACGGCATGTCCGGCGTGATGGTGGCGACGATGATGAGATCGATCTGATCCGCTGTGACGCCCGCTTGGGCCATCGCGCGCTCGGCTGCCTTGGCCGCCAGATCGGAGCAAAACTCGTTGTCCGCCGCGATGCGCCGGGCCTTGATGCCCGTGCGGCTGGTGATCCACTCGTCCGTCGTATCGACGAACTTTTCCAGGTCGGCGTTGGTGACCACGCGCTCGGGGACGTAGGCACCCACGCCTGTGACGGAGCAGGTGCGGCCCTGGAAGCCATGCTTGGCGCGGGGGTTGGTGAAGTCGCGGGCCGGTAGTGAACTCATTGCCGTGTCACGCGATTGCAATTTTCCGGTGACGAAAAGTCAAGGTTGAGGAATTTCACGGGCGACAGGAATCAGGCCTGCTCAGATGCGCCGCCGGATTTCCGTGCTTCTTCGAGCAATGGTTCGGCCTTGGCCGCTTCGCGGGCGATGGCCTGGTTCACGTTGAACTCCAAGGTTTCCGTCGCCACGCGGATGGCGTTGAGGATGGAGCGTTCTTTCGCCGACGCATGGGCTTTGAAGACCACGCCGTTCAAGCCCAGCAAGGGCGCGCCGCCGTAGTTTTCCGAGTCCGTGCGGCGTTTGATGGCGCGGAAAGCGTTCCGGGCCAGCAACGCGCCGAGCTTGCGCTTGGGGTTGGCGGTCAGCTCGCGCTTGAGCATCGCGAACATGCCTCGCGCGAGGCTCTCGCAGGTCTTGAGCACGATGTTGCCCACGAAACCGTCGCAGACCACCACGTCCACATGGTTGCTGAAGAGGTCGTGGCCCTCGACGTAGCCGAGGAAGTTGAGGTCGAGCTTCTTGCAGAGGTGGAGCGCGGCTTGGGTGAGCTCGGTGCCCTTGGTATCCTCGGTGCCGTTGGAGAGCACGCCGACGCGCGGGCTGGGTTTGCGGAGAATTTCGCGCGCGTAGATGCTGCCCATGATGGCGAACTCGGCGAGATGCCAGGGTTTGCACTCCGTGTTCGCGCCCGCATCCAGCAGGACAAACTCGCTCTCTGGTTCAGGCATCACGGTCGCGATGGCCGCGCGGCTAATGCCGGGCAGGGTGCGCAAACGGAATGTGCCGGCGGCAAGAATGCCGCCGGTGTTGCCGGGCGAGACGATGGCGTCCGCCTTTCCATCCCGGACCAGCTCGACGGCGCGGACGATGGAGCAGTCCTTTTTCTTGCGCACGGCGTCCACCGGCTTGTCCTCCATCAGGAGGACCTGCGAAGCCTGGACGACATGGATGCGCGGGTCGCCGTGGAGACGGATCTTGTGCAGGTGGGCGGAGATTTCCTCCTGGTTGCCCACCAGATGCAGCTCGGTCAGCCGGCGGTTTTCCGCCAGCGCGAGTTTGACCCCGTCAATGATGACCCCACTGCCGTGGTCGCCACCCATGACATCCACTGCGATGCGCATAAACGAAAAGGGCGCGTCGGAAACCCGCCGCGCCCTTGCTCGAAAATTACATTCCGGCCGTGACCGTGAGGATCTGCTTGCCCTTGTAGAAGCCGCAGGCCGGGCAGACCCGGTGGGGCAGCGCGGGGGCGGCGCATTGCGGGCAGACGGAGAGCTGCGGGAGCTTGAGCACGCTGTTGTAAGCGCGACGCATGCGCTGGCGGCTGTGGGAAGGTTTGCGCTTCGGGACGCCCATATGTTTAGTCTTTCAGTTTCAGTTGGTTTAACGTGGCCCATGCCGACGCGCCTGCGTTCGTCTGGGTGGTTGGGCCCGACGCGCCGCCGGCCGCGAGCTGCGACAGACCGCGACAGTCAGGCTTGCACAGCGGATGCTGCGGAAGCATGAGTAGGATGTCTTCGCGCAGATAAGGTGTCAAGTCCACGGAATCGTCCACCACCGGCACCTTGTCATCGCCGGCCAGCGGCAGGTGCACAGCGAATTCCGGCAGGTCCAGATCGAAAGCGAAGTGCTCCAGGCATCGAACGCATTCACACTCCATCGGCAGGCGCAGTTCGCCCTGCACCAAGATGGCGTCCTCCATGAACGTGGCCGTGAGGTCATATTCGAGCGGGTAGATCAGGTGCAGCGCTGGGTCCAGCGGTTCGAGCGTCAGGTCGGCGATGGGCATTTCGCCGCAAAGTTCCTGCGGTTCGGCCTGGAGTTCGCGGAGGTTAAGGAGGAGCGGCATAAGGGATTAGTTTCCTCGCGCAGGCCGACGAACTGGTTCAGCCCCAAACTTCCTTGCCAGTGCCTTGCCCACGTTCTTCGGCACGAAGTCCCGCACGTCGCCGCCGAGCCGGGCGATTTCCTTCACCAACCGTGAGCTGAGGAAGGTGTAGGTATCCTTGGGCATCATGAAAATCGTCTCCACGCGCTCGTCCAGCTTGCGGTTCATCAGGGCCATCTGGAACTCGAACTCGAAGTCCGACACCGCCCGCAGCCCGCGGATGACGGCTTGCGCGTCGCACCCGCGCACGTAATCCACCAGCAGCCCGTCGAACGCCCGCGCCTCGACATTCCCCAGTCGCCGCGTCGCACCGGCCACGAGCGCACAGCGCTCCTCGGTGGTGAAGAGCGGGTGTTTCTCCGCGTTGGGCGCCACCGCCACGATCACGCGGTCAAACAATCGCGCCGCCCGCTCGATCACGTCCAGATGGCCGTTAGTCAGCGGGTCGAAACTGCCGGGATAAACTACCGTTCGCACGGCGCGAACTTCGGAGCGGCTGCCGGAAAGTGCAAGGCAATTTCCCCGCGCGACGGAAAGGGACTTGCCTTTTTCGCCCTCGCCGAAATCATGCGCGTCATGCTTAAGCAATTCCTTGCCCCGAAGTTTTTGGTTCCCACCCTGGCCCTCGGCCTTGTCGCCGTGCTCACCGCTGCGGACGCGCCCGGCAAGAAGGGCGTGGGCTACACGTCCACTCCGATCATTCCCGGCACGCCCTGGCACGTGCATGACGGCGACCGCCCCGCCCCGCGCGTTGTGACGCCGGCCGAGACGTTCAGCCACCTGGCCAAGCCGCCCTCCGACGCCGTGGTCATCTTCGACGGCACGGACCTCGCGAATTTTGAAGGCGGCAAAACCGGCAAGCCCGGCTGGAAAGTCGAAAATGGATACATGGAAGTCGTCGGCGGCACCGGCAGCATCCAGACCAAGGACAAGTTCGCTGACTTTCAACTTCACTTGGAATTCGCCACGCCCGCCGAGGTGAAGGGCAACAGCCAGGGCCGCGGTAACAGCGGCGTGCTCTTTAATGGCATATACGAAGTCCAGGTGCTCGACTCCTTCGAGAACCCCACTTACCCCGACGGCCAGTGCGCCGCCCTCTACGGCCAGTCCCCGCCACTCGTCAACGCCAGCAAGAAGCCCGGTGAATGGCAGAGCTATGACATCATCTGGGAATCGCCGCGCTGGGACGCCGAGGGCAAGAACATCAAGCGTGCTGCCGTCACCGTGATTCACAACGGCGTCGTCGTCCACCATCGTAAGGAATACACCGGCACCACTCCCCACCAGCGCAACGGCGACTACAGCAAGCCGCATCCGCCCGAGGTCTTCATCCAGCTTCAGGACCACGGCAACCCTATGCGCTTCCGCAACATCTGGCTGCGCAAGCTCGGCGAATACGACAAGCCGTGAGCCGAACGCGTGTCTTTCGCGCCCGCTGCGGAAATTCGCAGCGGGCTTTTTGTTGAGACGTGCGGATTCCCCTTTTGCCTTTCGCCTTTTTCCTTTCTCCTTTGCCGAATGATTACGCGCTATTCCCGCCCCGAGATGCGGGCCATCTGGACCGACGAAAACAAACTCAAGCTCTGGCTCCAAATCGAGTTGCTCGCCAGCGAGGCACTGGTAAAGGAGCGGATCGTGCCCGCGAAGGACTTCGCGAAGATCAAGGCCGGCTGTGACGCGTGGTTCGCCGATCTGCCCGGCCTGGTCGCGCGGCAGAAGGAGTTGGAGAAGGTGCTCAACCACGACGTCATCGGCTTCACCACGGCCGTCGCGGAGAAGATCAATGACAATGCGAGCCGGTGGTTCCATTTCGGCCTCACCAGCAGCGATGTGGGCGATACCTGCTACGCCGTGCAGATGGTGCAGAGCGCGGACATTTTGATCGCCGATGTGAAGGCGCTGCTGCCCGTTATCGCCCGCCGAGCGAAGGAGCACAAATTCACGCCGTGCATCGGCCGCAGCCACGGCATCCACGGCGAGCCGACGACGTTCGGGCTCAAGCTCGCGTTGATGTATGATGAGTTTGGTCGCGCGCTGGAACGGCTGGCGCGCGTGCGGGAAGTGGTTGCTGTCGGCAAGATTTCCGGTGCCGTCGGCACCAGCGCGCATTTGTCACCACGCGTCGAGGCTTACGTCTGCAAGAAGCTCGGCATCCGCCCCGCCCCCATCGCCACGCAAGTCGTGCAACGCGACATCCACGCCGAATTCCAACTCGCGATGGCACTGGTCGGCGCGAGCATCGAGCGGTGGGCGGTGGAGTTCCGTCATTTGCAACGCACCGAAGTGCTCGAAGCCGAAGAACCTTTCACCAAAGGTCAGAAAGGCAGCAGCGCCATGCCGCACAAGCGCAACCCCATCACCTGGGAACGCCTGACCGGCCTCGCGCGCGTGTTGCGCGGCAACGCGATGGCGTCGCTGGAAAACGTCGCCCTCTGGCACGAACGGGACATTTCACACTCGTCCGTTGAGCGGATCATTTTTCCCGATTCTTGCACGCTGCTCGATTACATGTTCGGACTGCTCACGCGCCTGATGGACGGCATCGTCGTCTATCCCGCGAACATGAAGAAGAACCTCGGCCTCTCGCTCGGCATGTGGAACAGTCAGACCGTGTTGCTCGCCCTCATCAAGAAAGGTCTCACCCGCGAAGCCGCCTACAAACTTTGCCAGGACGCCGCGATGAAAACTTGGGAAGTCAAGCACGCCGGCCGTGATGACGCGGATTTTGTGGAGCAACTCAAAGCCGATCCGGAGGTCGCGAAACATTTCAAGAAAGGCGAACTCGAAGCACTCTGCTCGTTGGATTTCCACTTCAAGGAAGTGAAGACACGGTTCAAGCAGCTTGGGCTCTGAGTGCGTGCGTTCGCGGAGCTACACCACTTCAAACTCCCGCACTTCGAGCGAGTTCCGGCCGGCTTTCTGGATTGGGCGCGGCTCGGGCTGCGCGAAGTTGTTGAGGTCCACGGCACGGGCACTGAGGGCATATTTGCCAGGTGCGAGGCCTTTCAGGGTGGCGGACCAGGAAACCATGCTGTAGCGCAACGGCCACGTCGCGGGTCGGCCGGTTTGCGGATCGAAGCCGAGGATTTGCTTCGGAGAAACTCCGGCGGGCAACACGTCGCGCCAGTCAGCAGGTGGAGCCTCAAGCTGCGCGGCGGTCCAAATCTCGGCCTCGGCCTTGGCATCACCGCGCGTGAGCGAATACTCGACGCGCTTCAGGCCAGAGATCCCCGAAATGACGAGGCCGCCGATGGGCGCGGCCTGACCGGCGGGGATTTTCGCGGGCAAGTTGTCTAGATATGCGGCGGTCTTGAGCGGAGCCTCGGGGTCGTTGTTCTGCTCCGCGTAAGTGTCGTTGGCTCGGTAGTCGTTCGTGACGACAATGCGTTGCAGCCACTTGATGGATTTGAAACCGTGCGCCCACGGGATGACCATGCGCACCGGGCCGCCGCGCGTGAGCGAGAGTGGTTCGCCATTGAGTCGGTAAGCGAGGAACGCGGGCAACTCACCAGGCGGCGTCTCCATCGCCTGTGAGTAACTGAGCGAGGACTGGAAGAGCTGCTTGGGATCGTCGTTGTGGAAACCCCAGTAGTAAATGCGGCGAACATTGCGCATCGCACCACAGAGTCGCAGCGCTTCACGCAACGGCACGCCGGCCCAAAGTCCCTGTCCAAGCGGCGCGGGGATGTTGAGGCACTGCATGGCCTTGAGGAATTGCACCTCGTGTTTTTTGCCGAGTTCGAGCAGGGCGGGCAGGTCCAGCGCGTTGCCGTCGGCGAGCGTGAGTGGCATGCCGAGGCTGGCGGTTTCCTTGATGGCGGGATTGGGCGTCGGGTCGGTGGTGATTTCCAATCGCCACGTTTCGGGCGTGAGCCGGGCGGCGATGAGCGCGTCGCCCTTGAGCGAGTGGGGCAGGGGCTTGCCGCGCGAGACGTCGCGAAATTTGTCCGCCGGCGTCAGGAAGGGGCGTGCTCCTGCGAGCTTGGGGGCTACGATGGTTTCCGCCGCTGGTGTCGCGCCGCTCAACTCTGCGACTGCGGCGGTTGCTGCGAGCGCACTGCCCGCGCGCATGAATTCCCGACGGGTGAGCGCGACGGGGGGCGATGGCGAATTCATGGACTGGGCCGAGGCTGGCACACCGGAGCCAGTCGGGCAAGCGCGGCGAGGTTGGGATGGAGCCACGCGTCCTACGGGGTTTCCGCCGGAAATAATTTGTCGATTCTTCTATCTAAAACCGAAATCGGGAGTAGGTTCGACCAATTGCTTCTGTCTGGAGCAATTGTGCAATCGTAATAATACATCAAAACCATCGTCGCCCTCGGGCGGCATCAGCGGAGAAAGCAAAAACATGAAGACTCAAATCACCCGCAAAAGCGGCTTCACGCTCGTGGAAATCATGATCGTGGTGGCCATCATCGGTCTGCTCGCGGCCATCGCCATCCCGAACTTCGTAAAGGCGCGCGCCACGGCCCAGAAGAATGCCTGCATCGCCAACCTCAAGCAGATTGATGGTGCGGTCCAGCAGTGGGCCCTGGAAAACAAGAAGCAGGCCACGGATACCTACGCGCTGACCGACACCACGCTGCTGGCCTACCTCAAGGGCTCGGTGCTCCCCGGTGGCGGCACCTGCCCTGGCGGCGGTTCCTACAGCGCGGGC